>NZ_CP159332.1:3909142-4209846 GCF_045057105.1 Maribacter sp. LLG6340-A2
GGTTCCACGAGATTCTTTTTAAACCGCATGATATAAAATATTCAATTACTGTTTGTGTTGGGAAAACTCATTAGCTTTTACTTTTTGTCTTTACATTTACTACATGAATAAATACCCTTACCGTTATTTTGTTCGGTTACAATATTTGGGATTTAGATATAGTGGTTGGCAAGTACAGCCCAAGCAAAAGACTATTTCCGGAATGTTGGAAAAAACATTTTCTTTTCTATATCCCGATCAAGAATTCAAAGTTTTAGGAGCTGGCCGTACCGATGCTAAAGTCTCTGCCTTAGATGCGGCTTTTGAGCTGTTTCTACATAGAAAATTGTCAAACCTGGACATATTTCTTGAAGCTTTCAACAAAAATTTACCAACGGACATCAGATTGGTATCCATAGAGCCTGTAGATGAGGAATTCAATATTATAAAGGACAGTAAAATAAAGGAATACCTCTATTTTTTTTCTTTCGGATCCAAAAACCATCCGTTTAGTGCTCCCTTCATTACAAATTATATGGAACCTTTGGATATTGAATTAATGAAGAAGGGTGCAAGCTTGTTTCAGGGAAAACATGATTTTTCGGTGTTTACAACATCAGATAAGCCACAGCAAAATAAAGTAAGAACGGTAACTTCATGTAGTATTATCAGAAACCATATATTGGAGGCAAATTTTTTTCCTGAAGAGAGTTACCTTCTAAAAATACATGGAGAGGGATTTATGCGGTATCAAATACGGTTGATAATGGGCGCATTGGTTCAATTAGGAAGAAATGAACTGACTCTAGATAAGATTAAGTCGGCCTTAAAACCGGGTAGCGAGCATAAACTAACTAGTATTGCCCCGGGTTCTGGATTAATTTTAAACGAATTACAGTTCAACAAGTAGGCGGTTGTTTTAATATATTTATAAAAAATAGTTCATGGCGCTTCGTAAAAAGTTAGCATTCCCAAAAAGAAAAAAGAAAAAATCCCGTGTGCATAACAAAATGGGTAAGGCTCCCGGAACCGTGAGCTACATGGGGAATAAGGAACGATCGGACAGTACCATTTATAATATTTTATATGACCCTTTTGGTTTTGAAGAACAAGAATTCAATACGTTGAAGGATTTTTTAAGCTCTGACCGGAGCAATAAAATTTCATGGGTGAATATCGTAGGTATTTCAGATGAACCTTTTATAGAGCAACTAGGAAAACATTTTAATCTAAATCCCCTGGTTCTTGAAGATGTGGTCAATACGGAACAACGCCCTAAAATAGACGAATACGAGGATTATATCTTTGGTGTGTTTAAAATGCTATATATCTCTGATGAAGAGAAAGTGGTGGGCGAGCATATAGCCCTAGTTTTGTTGGAAAATACCGTATTGGTGTTCCAAGAGGTGAAAGAAGATGTCTTTAACGGTTTGCGCGAGCGTATTACAGGCAAATTAGGACGAATTAGGAGCAGGGGAGCAGATTATTTATTCTTTGCCATACTGGATGCTATAGTGGATAACTATTTTCTTGTCATAGAGAATTTAAATTATAGGATAGAACAACTGGAAGACGAGGTTTATAATAATCCGGAACCAGAAGTGGCCAAAAACATTCAAGTACTAAAAAAAGAAATCTTACAGGTACGTCGTTGGATCTATCCCGTAAAGGAATTAATAAGCCGACTTATTGACACGGAAAATAATTTAATAAAAAAAGACACCAAGTTATTTTTGCGCGATGTTCAGGATCATACCATTGAAATTAACGAGAGTTTGCAGATCTACCGCGAAATGTCCATGAGTTTAATGGAAATGTACATGAGTAACATGAGTAATAAAATGAACGAAGTCATGAAGGTATTGACAATAATGGCTTCTATTTTTATACCACTTACCTTCATTGCTGGTATTTACGGAATGAATTTTGACCATATGCCAGAACTTCATTACAGATATGGATATCACATCGTATGGGCGGTCATGATTATCCTATTTATTGGGATGATGATATACTTCAAAAAAAAGAAATGGCTATAGCCTTTCATAAATTCATTACAATTAAAGGTTTGTTCATTTGGGTCAGCCTAGAAGACTATCCTACTATATCTTGCGCTTAGCTATTTTGATTAATTTATAAATAACATTTTTTCCATTATCGGAACCTGTATGTTTATTAATTAACCAGGTAGTCTAGGGTATATCATATTGATATGCTTTGAACTAAAATGAATATTACTATGAAAAATACAATTCTTACACTGTTTGTAACAGGTCTTTTATTAACCGGTGTTAATGCTGCCGCACAAGAGGTTGACCCAGAGGTGCTTGACACTAAAATATCAAAATCGTATACGATTAATAATGGTGAAAAGCTTGTGAAAAATACGGTAGAAATCACCACAAAGCGTTTAAATACTATAGAAAGGGATGAAAAGGATGAAGGAAAAATTGACCAGGCCAGAGTGGTGGACAGTATTGCTACAATTGTTAAAACTGTTAGAATAGATAATGATGAAGATGACGATTTTGACGAGAAAATTGTCTTTAGTTACGAATCCAAATCCCCAGAAGATTTTGTTTTAGTATCAAAGAACAATGAATTAGTCGTTGCAATGGATGATGGCGAAAACCTTAAAATAGTAGAAAACCTAAATTTAAAATCCAAGACCATGGATAATAATAAGGCTACTTATATATTTACCAATGAACAAGGGGAAAATATAGAATTTCTTGTAGAAGAGTATAACAAATCATATTCCCATACGGCCAGTAAATAAGTAGTGTCTATCTTTATAAAATTAAAAAGAGCCGTAATTGGCTCTTTTTTTATCTTATACATTTAACCGAAAAGGTCTGAGGATAAATAGCGGTCTCCACGATCACAGACAATGGAAACTATAGTACCTTGTTTCAGCTCATTGGCCAGTCGTATTGCAACCGTAGCGGCGCCACCACTGCTCATTCCAGAAAAAATACCTTCTTCCTTGGCCAACCTTTTTGCCATTTCCTTGGCCTCGTTCTCACTTACCTCCATTATACGATCTACCTTAGAACGGTCAAAAATCTTGGGCAGGTATTCCTCTGGCCATTTACGTATGCCCGGTATACTGGACTCATCGGTAGGTTGTACGCCAACTATTTGAATTAGATGGTTTTTTTCCTTTAAAAAGGTAGATGTGCCCATTATAGTACCAGTAGTACCCATGGCAGATACAAAATGGCTTATTTCTCCTTGGGTATCGTTCCAAATTTCCGGACCAGTAGATTTATAATGTGCCATCCAATTATCATTGTTCCCAAATTGGTTCATCATTATAAATCCTTCGTTTGTCACCTTATTTTCCGCATAATCACGGGCTCCCTCAATTCCTACCTTGGCCGGTGTAAGGGTAACCTTGGCCCCATAGGCCCTCATAGTCTGTACCCGTTCCTTGGTCGCATTCTCGGGCATGACCAATTCAATATCCAAACCGTAGATACCCGCGATCATTGCTAAGGCAATACCGGTATTACCGCTAGTAGCCTCTATCAATTTACTGTTTTCATTAAAATCTCCCCGCTCCAGACCCATTTTGATCATATTATAGGCTGCACGGTCCTTAACACTGCCGCCAGGATTATGACCTTCCAATTTAAAATACAGGTTTACATTAGGATTGGTATTGAGAACCCTTGACTTCACCAATGGGGTGTTACCGATCAGCGATTCTATGGAGTTAGACATTTGGTAAGGTTTTAATTTTTATTTCAGGCGTATGAAAAACAGTTGAATGTGGCGGAACAGATGCGGTAATCCAAGCATTTCCGCCTATTACACTATTAGCGCCTATTATAGTATCACCGCCTAAGATAGTTGCATTGGCATAAATGGTTACATTATTCTCAATAGTAGGATGGCGCTTGGTCTTTTGAAGATTTTTGGCAACAAATAGACCGCCCAAGGTAACCCCTTGGTAAATTTTTACATCATCTTTGATTATGGCGGTTTCACCAATGACTACACCTGTACCATGGTCTATATGGAATGATTTACCAATTTGTGCTCCGGGATTTATATCTACACCAGTTTGTCTATGGGCATACTCCGTCATTAAACGGGGTACCAACGGAAATCCAAATTTGTAAAGCTCATGTGCCAATCTATAAACAGATATGGCGTAAAAACCAGGGTAGGCCATGTATACTTCTTCAATAGAAAGCGAGGCAGGATCACAGTTAACGGTTGCTTCGGCATCTAAATTCAAGCTTTCCAAAATATGTGGCAACCGCGCTACATAATTCTCCCATATTTTTTTACAGGGTTTGTCGCTCTCCCAGCAGGCCAATTCCACGAGTTCATCAAACTGGGATTGTAGTTTTCCTAAATTGTCGGCAACCGGGGTCTCTATATCAAAAAGGGTATAAAAAAGTAAGTCTGTAAATTTCTCTACATTCTTCTTTAGACGAAACCTTAGATTAGGTTGCTTTTTATGTGCGTTAATTTTTTGGATTATTGATTGATGGTCCATGGTTATGCATTAGTTTTCCAAAATTAACCAAATTAACAAAAGGACTTCCTCTCTATTGGTTAACTTTAGCTTAAAATCACAAGAGCTAGGTCGTATGTTAGAAACAAATATTACAAAGAGCACCTTTCAATTTCTAAAATCACTGCAAAAAAATAATAATAGGGATTGGTTTGCGGAACATAAACAGCGTTTTAAAAAGGAAGATGAGGCTACAAAAAGTTTTTTTAACCATGTCTTACAATTGCTTAGCGGACATGATGAAATAGAACGTTTAAAAGTCTTTCGTATATATAGGGATGTACGTTTTTCCAAAAACAAAACCCCATATAAAAATAGTTTTTCCGCTTCCTTTGCCAGGGCAGGTTTACATCGTCGTGGTGGTTACTACATACATTTGGAACCTGGAGCAAGCTTTATTGCTACCGGTTTTTGGAATCCTAACAAGGAGGATTTATTTAGAATAAGAAAAGAATGGGAAATAGATGTGTCTGAACTTACCGATATCATTAACAAAATACAGTTTAAAAAAGTATGGGGACCATTGGCAGGCGATGAGTTAAAAACGGCACCAAAAGGATTTGACAAGGAAGATCCAAACATTGAATTTATCAGAAAAAAACAATTTATCTTCACTAGAAAATTTACCGATGCAGAGGTAATGTCCAGTACTTTTGCCCAAGAAATCAATAGCAGTTTTCAACTCATACGCCCATATTTTGACCTTATGAGCAATGTTTTGACTACAAATCTTAATGGAGAGTCCTTATTGGACTAATTGTAATTTATCAAAAAACTGTATCTGATCCTGTAGGCGCTTTATGACCATATTCATCATACGTTTATTATAGGCCGATGAATGTAAAAGATACTTTTCAAACTCCTCTTGGGTAAATTGGCCAATAATCATTCCCTTTAGCGCATTACGATACTTGATGTCCTTCTGTATGGCATTTGCTATATAGGCCATTTGTTTTTCCAACCCATGGTCGTAAAACGTATTTTTCATTTTTTTGATATAGTTCTGAAAGGAAAAAAGAAAAAGATCGTTCTGTAATTTTAATATGGGCCGTAATGTTTGGTTTTGAAATCGTTCTTCTTCACTCATATTGGGTAAAATCTTTGCCGAAGGTATTGTGGGACGTATACTTAGTAATTTCTGCGACCTTTCCATAACGTTGTAGAATTTACTTAAAGGTACAGATTAGTTTAGGGCAAAGGAGAAGCTTCCGTAGAAGTTTTAAACCTGTTATGAACAACAGTACAATTTGTTATTAGTACGTAAATTTTAGACTTCCGCCAATTTCCTCTTTGGCTTATTGCCATAATCTAAAATTCTATAGGAGACCATTTTGGTTTTGGTAATTCTTAAATCCTAGAATGATTTGGTAGGGGTTTTCTTAATTTTCCGTCATAACTTTGTCATCTATAATATAAAAACTACGATATGAGATTTCATACTAGAAAATTGGTAAAACCTGGAGATTTAAATTCTAACGGTACTTTATTTGGTGGAAGGTTATTGGCGTGGATAGATGAGGAAGCTGCCCTTTATACTATTATACAATTAGAAAATGGTAAGATCGTAACCAAATACATGTCCGAAATCAACTTTATGAGCGCTGCCAAAAAAGGTGATGTAATAGAAATCGGAATCGAAGTCGTTAAGTTTGGTAAAACTTCCTTGACCCTAAACTGCGAAGTACGTAATAAAATGAACCATGAAACCATTGTTACGGTAGATAATATCATTATGGTCAATTTAGGGGAAAACGGGAAACCCAAACCTCATGGCAAGACCAAGATAGAATTTGTAAAAGATCGTTTGGCCGCTCTTGGAGAAGAGGATTAGGCCTTATTAAGTGTTTTACTTATTTCCTGTACTTGGTCCAAGACACGTAATAAATTTTCTCCCCAAAGTTTGGCAATTTCTTCTTGAGTATAGCCTCTTTTTACAAGTTCTACGGTAACATTTAAGGTTTCTGAAGCATCGTTCCACCCTTCTATACCACCGCCACCGTCAAAATCTGAGCTAATGCCTACATGGTCTATCCCCATAAGTTTTACCATGTAATCTATATGGTCCACAAAGTCCTTCACGTTCACCGCTTCTGGAGCATCTGGGCGGTTTTTGACTATTTCCTTTCCAATGTTCAATACTTTTGGATAATTGTCCATGAACATTTCTTTCTGCGCATCGGTCAGGGAAGAGAACTGTGAACGCTCATACCATTCTATTCCTAAAGAGTCGGCCACTTGCGCATAAATATCTTTCATATATGCAGATCTTGAATTATACTTATCGGTATTTAAATAAGAGCTAAAGGCAACGGTCTGTACCACACCACCATTTTCTTTTAATAACAATAACAGTTCATCATCTAAATTTCTACTATGGTCACAGAGCGCCCTTGCCGAGGAATGTGAGGCAATAATAGGTGCTTTTGACAACGCCAGCATTTGTTTGATTGCCTCTTTTGAAGGGTGAGAAATATCTATCATAATTCCCAGTCTATTCATCTCATTTACAGCTTGTTTTCCTAAATCACTTAAACCATTATTTAACCATATGCCATCTGCTTCTCCTGTATTGGAATCAGAGAATTGACTATGACCATTGTGGGCCAATGAAATGTATCTGGCGCCAAGGTCATGGTATCTTTCAAATTCGCTTAAATCGGTACCAATTGGGTAGGCATTTTCAACTCCGATCATGGCCACCTTCTTCCCTGAAGCTATAATTTCCCTGACATCTGCGGAATTTAATGCTAAAGAAATGTCGTTGGGAGCCAATGAATCGGTTAGTCTATGAATGGCATCAAACTTCTGCATGGCGTTGGTTTTGGCGTTTTGGTAGCCTATTTCCGTTAGGCTATCCTGACCGGTGTAAACAATTAACCAAGATACGTCTAGACCGCCTTCTTTCATTTTAGGCAAATTCACCTGGGTTTCAAGGCGTTGCGTATAATTGACGCTATCTGTGAAGTTCTTGATATTGATATCATTATGTGTATCAATCGTAATTATTTCTTCATGTATTCGTTTCGCTTTTTCCAAGGTGTTTTCTGTAAGTTTTTCCTCTTTTTCAGCACATGAAAAAACGGTTAACAAGCAAATAAAATAGATGAATGGTCTCATTGATTATTTTTTAGACCTACAATTTAAGAGTATTCACAACAAATAACCACCTCTTGGAAACAATTTATTGCCGACAAGGGTATAAAGGCCCATTTTTAAATTAAATAACTAATTGAGCATAAATAATTAAAGAAGCATTAATCATGTCCATTTCAAAAACTAAGGATTTAATTGGTCAACTTTCAACTTTGGAACGAGCGGTGAGTGAATTTTCATTTGAGGAGCTGAGTGCTGAGGACGCCAAAGATCTGCGGTTGTCATTCAATAGCTTTAGAAATAGTTTAGAGCATCATATCTACTCCCCACAAAGTAAAAATAAAAAGACCAATGACCATGCTTTGAAAAACAAGGAGAAAGAGGAAATTGAAAAAAAACTATTAAAACAAAATCAATTTATTGCTCAGGTTAGTCATGAAATCAGAACTCCGTTGAACAGCATCATTGGCTTTGCAAACTTGTTAAAAGAGGAAACGCTTAATGATAGCCAAGAAAAAAAGGTAGAAGCAATTCAATTTGCATCCACATCACTATTAAAAATAATCAATGAAGTTCTAGAGTATTCAAAAATTTCTTCGGGTAACATCAATTTTGAAACCGTAGATTTTAACCTATCCTCGTTAATCAGTGATGTGATGTTTCTCTGCCAGACCCTAATGTTGGACAATCACATAAAAATGATCGTAGATGTAGATGAGAATGTGCCAACGTTCATAAAGGGTGACCCTACCAAATTATCACAGGCTTTATTAAACTTATTGGGTAACTCCATAAAGTTTATCGATCAAGGATTTATAAAATTATCGGTTTCCGTTAAAAAAGAACATAAAGATTACAATGATTTACAATTTACCGTAACGGATACGGGCATTGGCATATCAAAGGAAAAACTTAAAAAAGTATTTAAACGCTATGCCCAAGCAGATGAGGATACGGCATTAAAATATGGGGGTACCGGACTTGGTCTATCCATAACCAAGGAAATTGTTGAAAAGCAAAATGGTACAATACAAATAGAAAGCGAAGTAGGTAAGGGCACCATTATCAGCTTTACCATTCCATACGCAATAGGCAACGCCAAAAACATTCCTCTCAACTTAATTGAAAGCACCAGTGTTGAAAATGGTAAAAAATTATTGGCAGGGACCGAAATATTGGTTTTTGAAGATAATTTAATGAACCAGCACTTGATCAAAGAGCAATTAATGAAGTGGGATTGTAAGGTGTATACCCATGAAAACCTGAACAAGGGCTTAGCGGTTTTGGCAAATAAAAAAATTGACGTAGTGTTGATGGATTTGAAAATGCCAAACGTTAACGGTTTTGAAATGTCAAAAGCCATACGCCAACACAAGAACACTACTATTAGTACGGTGCCCATAGTGGCATTTAGTGCAGATTTTACGGAACAAGACGGTAAGGATTGCAAGGAAATTGGCATTAATGATTTTTTACTAAAACCTTATACCCTTAGTGAGTTAATGTCCGTCATTCTAAAGAACAAAAAAGAAAAAAAGAGTAGAACAACGATTAAAAAAATGCTTGATAAAAAGATGATTGAACCTAAAGAGACTACAAAAGTTGACCTTGACAACCTGTTAAGCGATTGTTTTGGAGAAATAGAAATGCTTAATGAACTCGTAAAACTATTTAAGTTGAATGTGTTGGAATTCATGGGGAATGTTAAGCTACACCTTAAAACGGAGAACTTGGATGAAATAGCATTGTCCGCCCACAAATTAAAAGCCGGTTTTGCCATGCTTAAAGCTACGGGTATGCGACAGTTAATCGTCGAGTTAGAGGCAAATTGCAAAGAAGGTAATGTTGAAAAAGTGAAGCAATTATACCAAACTTTTAAAGATGATTACCCAAGACTGGAAGAGAATATAGATGACCACATAACCTTGTTAAACAAAAAGAATGGGTAAACATGTGCTATTGGCAGACGACGACCAATTGTTGGCCTCCTTACTTAATTTTAGATTAAAAAAAGGTGGTTACGATGTACACCACTCTTCCAATGGCAGGGAAGTAAAGGAGTATCTAACCCACCAGAGACCGGACATTATCGTTAGTGATATCATGATGCCCTATTTTTCTGGCATAGAGTTGATAGATTTTGTTAGGAACGATCTTAAATTAAGTACCCCGATCATAATTATATCCTCTGCAGGAAATGAGCAAAATGTATTAAGTGCCTTTGAACTGGGTGCAAATGATTTTATTACTAAACCGGTTAGTCCCACTGAATTATTGGTACGTGTTGCAAGAGAATTAAATAAATAAGCTATAATTTGTTGAATCCCCCTAAACAAATAATATACCCGCTGATCAAGGCTCCCGAATTCAATGCTGAATTTTTAGGGTGGTTAACCCTTGTGTTTTTGGTATTGGCGGTCTTATATTTTTTAGGAACCTTTCTTATACGCAATAAATTAGGTTCAAATAACGAGCTTACCAAGGCCAAGAAAATAGAATTTTCTCCTATGATCAGTGAATTCTTATTTTATGAGGACTCTAACAGTAAGGAGGAGAAAAAAACATACCTACATCTAAAGGTTCAGATTAGGGAATCTATCAAGAATAATTTCGATAGAAATGTACTTACAGAAGTGCTTTTGGATTTGCGAAAAGACCTTTCTGGTGAATCTCAAGAAGTGTTAATGGCCCTATATAAAGATTTAGGATTGCACACTACAGCGTATGACAAACTTTCCAGTAGAAGATGGCAAATTATATCAAGTGGTATTTTGGAACTGACCTCCATGGAAGTTCATGAAGGGTATTCGTTGATCATCAAGTTCATCAACCATAGGCAGAGTACTATTCGTAAGCAAGCGGAAAGAGCGGTGGTAAGTCTTAAGGAAGAAGGTATTTCTTATTTCTTGGACAATACCAAATACAGAATTTCTGAATGGCAACAGCTTAAGTTATTGGATATTCTTAGACATAAAAAAGATTTTGTTCCTCCTCAATTCAGTTTATGGTTAACATCTACCAACGTAGATGTCGTATTGTTTTCATTGCGACTCATTAAATATTTTAAACAGAATGGTGCAGAAAAGTCGATCATAACACTTCTAAAACACAAAAAGAAGGTTATACAATTAGAGGCTGTTGATTGTATCAAAGAATTTTATTTTGTAAGTGCCGTACCCACATTAAAATTGGTTTATGCCAAGGCTGGCAATGATGTTAAAATTGCAATTTTAGATGCCATAGGGGAAATAGGAACCAAAAACGAGCTTCCATTTTTACAGCATTTGCACACTAAGGAAAGAAACTTCAATATTAAGAGCAAGGTCATAGGTACGATCAATAAAATTGATCCTGAAAGTATCTTGCCTACAAGTAATATCAAAAAAAATACATTTTTTGCTTCGGACATTGAGGAGGAGATGGAATCAATAACCATAACCCCACAAGAAGTGGAAGTTGAACCTTTATCCGAAAACATCTTACATGAAACGGAAAGTGATATTCAACCCGAGGAATCAATATCAGAAGAGATGGAAACTGCTGCCATTGATGATTCTACAGCATTAGAACTAAATGTAAATGAAGAACCTTCGCTAGAGATTGATGAAAAACTGGAGGAGGTGGAAATATTGGATTATTTAACTTCCATGGAAATAGCACTGGATGAATCCGATCATTTGGATGATGAATTAATGGATTCGTTTAATGAAAATATGGAAGAACATATTGAGCAATTGGAAGATGTAGATGAAGAACCAGAGTTAATATTGGACTTCCTACCCATGGTTGTTGAGGAGGCAGAAATTAAAAGTGAAATAACGGAGGAAGAAATGCCTCTTCAAGAAATTGATTTTGCACTTGAAGATAGTCTGCTTCAGCAAGAAGAACTGTTAACTCAAAAAGCACTGGAAAATTCATTTATGGATTTTAAGGAAATTGATTGGATGGCGTTGACCGAAGATGTAAATGAAGCCCCAAAACAAGGTTTTATTGAAGAACAACTAGTTGTTAACGATAATAAAATAACTGCGGTTAACCTAAATGCCGATTTTTTAGATAATGACGAACTAGAGACCATGGTGCTACTTGAGAATATTGCCGATATGGGGGATAGTAGGGAATTACCTGTATTATGGAATATCGTGGAAAACAATACCTCTGCACTTATTTTAGAACGAGCAGAACAGCTGATACAGAAATTCAGTTATGAAATTCCTAGACCGGCAGCACTTTTTTCAGGTGACAAGAACTTGTCAGAAAGTGTGTTTACCGAGCTATTTAATCAATCTGATAGAGAAACCCAATTTATATTATTAGAAGAGATAGAAAAGATTGGGGATGAAAAAGAAATACCTCTTTTACAAACCTTGGTAAAAGGTAATGACCAAACATTGGCTAGCAAGGCTAAAGCGATTTTACAAATAATAACGCAGAAAGTAACACGCAACGGTAATGAGGGTAGTGGAGAATTGGAGGATTCCTTATTTCAGCTGGATTTTGAACCGGACCTGGAATCTAACATAAAGGAAAACAATTCCTTAAAAGAAGACGGATCCACCTTGTTTGACCATCTCTGCGCCATGTCTAGCAGCTTTTATACCAGAAAGAATGGATAGTGAATTATTTGGCATAGTACTGGAATACATCAATTTTGTATTCTTTATGTTCACCATGATATTGTTTATCATGTTCTCTGCTATGGCTTATTTTTCCACTAGAAATTCCATTCACTATAGAAATAAAAACAGTTTTACGGATGTTTCCAAGATTATGGCATCTCCTTTAGCTCCAACCATTACCATTATTGCACCTGCGTATAATGAGGGATTAACCATCGTTGAAAATATACGTTCTTTATTATCCTTACAGTATGTAAATTATGATGTCATGGTCGTAAATGATGGTAGTAAGGATGATACCCTTCAAAAGCTAAAAGATGCCTATGATTTAGTAAAGATGGATGTTGAGATGGATCCGGATTGGAAAAGTAAACCCGTAAAGGCAATATACCGCTCTAAAAACAAGGCCTTTTCCAAATTGACCGTTGTGGATAAAATGAACGGAGGTAAATCTGATGCGTTGAATACGGGAATCTCACTGTCTACCAGTAAATATGTAGGTTGTATTGATGTAGACTGCCTTTTACAGCCCGATGCCTTATTACATGTAGTCAAGTCCTTTTTTCAACGTTCGCAAAAAAGGGTAATTGCCGTTGGTGGCGTAATTAGGGTAGCCAATTCCTGTGTTATTGATGGCGGTCAGTTAGAAGAAATAAAATTACCTACCAATTGGTTGGCCAGATTTCAATTATTGGAATATACCCGCTCTTTTATTTTGGGAAGAATGGCGTGGGGTAGAATTGATAGTTTATTGATCATATCCGGCGCTTTCGGTTTTTTTGAAAGGGAGATTGCTTTGGCGGTTGATGGGTATGATACAAATACCGTTGGGGAGGATATGGAAATAATCTTTAAGATGCGCCGCTATATGCATGAGCGCAAAGAGCCATATACCATTGAGTATATTCCGGATCCGTTATGTTGGACAGAGGTGCCAGAAGATTTAAAAATATTGGTCAATCAGCGTGATCGTTGGGCGCGTGGTAATTTGGAGACCTTGTTCAAACATAAGGACATGTTGTTCAATTCCAGATTTGGTAGATTAGGTCTCTTAAGTTATCCCTATTGGTTCTTTTATGAATGGTTGTCTCCCTTACTTGAGTTTTTTGGTTTTTTTACGGTAATTATGTTTGCCTATTTAGGAATATTGAACTGGGAGTTTTTTCTATCCATATCCTTGGCAATTTACCTTTTCTCTATCATGATTTCCTTTTATGCCATTCTCTGGGATGTGTATTCTTATAACCAATACAGAAGAACTAAGGATATTTTAATCCTTATGGGGCTTGCCTTATTAGAGCCATTTATTTTTCACCCTATAATCGTTTATGCGGCGGTGAGAGGTAATTATAAAAAATTATTTAAAATAAAATCCGGTTGGGGATCACAAGTTCGCAAAGGGTTTGCCAAAGCTAGTTAAGTTTTAAAATGAATACGAGTCAATTAGATAGATATACCTTAAAGCAATATACCAGGCTAATGATATCCTTTTTTGGATGCTTGCTGGTATTAACGCTCTTTCAATACGGTATTCTCTATTTTAAAGGGGTTTTGGATACCATTTGGTCTACTAGCTTGTTAAAGGCGATTATTCATCAAGTTGGGTTTACAGCACTAATGGGTATCATTATGGTTTTTCCGTTTAATTTTTGGGAGAACTTAAGGCCCAGGTATGGATTTAACCTAGTTTTTTCGCTTCTAGGTATCGTTATTATCATAGAGGCCATGCTCATAGGTTATTACTGCACCACCTTGGTGCCATTGGGTTCAGACCTTTTGGGCTATAGTTATTCGGACATTAAAATTACTATTGCCAACTCAGGAGGGCTCATGCTTTCAGTCTATCTATTTATTGGTATTGTCATTTTAATCGCAATATTTTTGGGCCTATATAGGGTTACTTCCAAGTTTTACCACCGTATCAGCAGTATGTATCCCTTTACTATCATATTGTTTAGCTTGTTTCTGGGGTCATTGTTTACGGACGGCAAACCTATCAATCAAAATAAAACACAATATTTGGCCGTAAACCTATATAACAGTAGTACGGAAGACAATAAGTATACCTCCAATGAAGAATATCCGTTAATTAAAAACCCGGCCATTGAGAATGTTCTTGGGGAATACTTTAATTTAAAAGAAGAAAAACCCAACATCGTGTTTATTATGGTAGAGGGTCTTGGGCGCGACTTTATGGGTGAAGGGGCAGAGTATGGCGGATTTACTCCCTTTCTAGATTCTTTAAGTACCCAATCTCTTTATTGGGAAAACTTCTTGAGCAATACCGGTAGAACCTTTGGTGTACTACCGTCTTTGTTGGGTTCCTTGCCTTTTGGCAAAAGTGGTTTTATGGAATTAGATGAATTTCCAAATAAATTAACGCTGTTCAGTGTACTTAAGAATAATGGGTATCATACCTCGTTCTACCAAGGAACCAATAGTTCTTTTGATAAGGTCGATAGATTTTTAAAAAGTGAGAATATTGATTTTGTCCTTGATAAATCAGGATTCGGTATCAATTACCAGCAACAAGCCGAAGATGCGGCCGGTTCTTCATGGGGGTATCCAGATAAGGAACTATTCAAAAAAAGCATCAGCTTGCCACGTGCTGAAAAGCAACCTAGGCTAGAGGTGTATATGACCATTAGTACCCACGAACCTTTTATACCGCCTAACCAAGCGTATTACGAGCAGGAAGTAGGCAAACTGTTGAAAAAAGGAAATTATGATTCTAGGGTAGCCAAGGTTATTGAAAAGAACGATAACGTTTTTGCAACCTTATTGTATACGGATGAGGCTATAAAATGGTTTATGAATACCTATAAATCCCAACCTAATTATGGTAATACTATTTTTGTCATTACGGGAGATCATCGTTTGATCCCAATTCCACAACGCAATAATTTAAGCCGTTTTCATGTACCGTTGGTCATGTATAGTCCAATGCTTAAAAAAACGCGTAAAATGAGTTCGGTATCCTCTCATTTTGATGTTACTCCAACTATTTTATCGATGCTTAAAGGCAAGTATGAAATGAAAATGCCCAAAAAAGTGGCTTGGATGGGCGGGGCCATAGATATGGAAACCTCTTTTAGGTCGATCAAGAATATTCCTTTAATGCGTAATAAAAATGAACTAAAGGAATATATAAGTGGTGATAATCTATATACCGATGGTGATGTAGTGGAACTAGAGGATAATATGAACGTAAGTTCTTCGTTCAGTAGTAGTTCCAAGATTGAATCGCAATTAGAGTCCTTTAAATCCATGAATCATTACGTTACGAGCGAAAATAAAATAATACCGGACAGTTTGGCAATTTTTACCATACAGAAGGAAAAATTTACCGATAGCGAAACAGTTTGGCTCAATAGTGTCTATGATGGAAAGGATTCCGATAAGGGATATTTTAAGGCAAGAGACTTGGCATGGAACAAAAAATGGGACCAAGCCTTACTATTATGTCGTTACAATCTTTCTGAAGCGCCCAGCCATATTGATACAAAAATATTGATGGGTAGGGTAAATTCTTGGAAAGGTAACCATAAAGAAGCCATTAAAATATTAAAGGAATGTATAGCGGTGAACCCCAATTATATTGATTCTTATGCCGCCCTGTTCGATACGTATTATTGGTCCGACCATTTTAAGGACGGACTGGAACTGACCTACGCCGTAGAGGAAAATAGTGCTAGTGCACATGAAATCAAGGATAAAATTGATCGGGCCAGAATGCTTGCCAGAAAGGCTGGTATTAAAGTGGTTTCCAAAACAAAACTGACGGCATCTAATCATATGGCTTTATCCAAATAATGAATAGAATCAGGATACATATAATTCTTTGTCTACTGCTATCATCTATAAGTGGTGTTTACGGGCAAACTACAGATACATCTGAAGGTTATGCCATGAACTACGATAATGCCTATGAATTGGCGTTTGAAGGTAAAACGGCCAAAGCCAGTTCCATTTTGGGTGCATTGAGCAAAGAACAACCAGAGGATACCAAAGTCACTGCATTATGGGCCAGTACATTAAGTTGGAAAGGAAATTATGAAGAAGCCCGAAAGCAATTTAATACCATTCTTAGCACTGAAAAAAACCATAGAGATATTTGGATTTCGGCCATTAAAAATGAACTGTACGCCAAAAATTACGCTACGGCACTAGGCTTGGCCAATAAAGCCTTACTATATATTAAAAAGGATGCGGAACTAGAGCGACTTAAAAATTTATCCATTGAACGTACAGCGGAAATTAACTATCCAGATAAAGGGTGGTATAATGTGGAAAGTAAAATAAGCGCTTTAAGCAAAAAGAAACCTTACAAAATTGATAAAAAGGATGACAAGGTTGCTGAAGCCAATAAGAACAAGGTGATTAGAAAAACCCCGGTTACGGAAGAAATTGAGAAAAATAGGGTAGCTGTAAACAGTTCAGTAACTGTTTTTGACCAACGGTTTGATCCTATAACCTCTTCTAGCATTTCATTTAAGCGACAAACCCAGTTTGGTAGTATAATTCCACGGTTAAACTTTAGTAATCGTCAAGGAAGAAGCGGCCTTCAATATGATATTGATATGTATCCTAAAATTGCAAAAGGGTTCTATGCCTATGTTAATTACGGGTATTCTAGTTCAGAGCTATACCCTAATCATAAGGTTGGTGGAGATATTTATTATAACCATAAGAGTGGTATAGAATTTTCCGGTGGTGGGCGCTTTATTAATTTTGCTACCAGAAATGTTAAATCCATTACCAATTCTCTCGGGTATTATAGAGGCAACTATTATTTTTCTTTACGATCGTACATAACTCCAGGGGAGGAGGCAGAGCTTACTAAAGCTTCTGGAAATATTTTAGTTCGTAAATACTTAAAGGATGCAGAGAATTATATGGGCCTTAATTTTGGAATCGGATTTTCACCGGAATTGAGACAGTTTTCCTCGGGTGACCAATTATTGGCAGAAACCTTATTATATATTGAATCTCAACGATTGAGTTTTGAATACCAATTTACAAGTAAAAACAATCTAAGTGCTTACCGCACCAATGTAGGGGTGTTAAGACAAGAACAGTCATTTGCACCTGGTACTTATTTTTATTCGTTTTCCGCGGGACTGACCTATCAATTCAACTTTTAAATACTGCATAAAAATGCTGCCTTAATCGGTTTTTAGTTTGATGATTTCATGTCGTTGATCCATTTATCGGCATACATGCCATATACAAGTCCCAATTCATTATCCTGTACATATTGCTCGTCTTTTCCTGGGTCAAAATTTACATTATACACATAGACCTTTATTCCGGCTTCCCTTAATTTGAGTAGTAATTTGTTTTGGCTAGCAATCATTCTCCTGGAGAGGCCTACATATTTTACATTGTTTACCTTAAGGAAATTAATTTTGTCTCCCTTTATTTTGAGTAAAGGTTCTTGCGATATCATGGCTTGAATTCCTTCTTCTGAAGCTTTTTCAACGGACATGACACTGAACAATTCCATAATTAAGCGATTCTTGTCTACAAATGCATTGGCAAATGCAATAGGGTCATTGACCTTATCCGTTACTAAAATGGCATCTGGGTGGGTTTTAAACCATGCATTTATTCCCTGCATATCCATAGTGGTATAGTCCCCATAAATTTTTTGTTTCATAAATTGTTCATGGGTAGGAGGTAAGGTTCCTGTATAATCCGTAAATCTGGCCCACATGTTCCAATCATGTGCAGCAACCAAGTGTCCATCAGAAGTACTTATGATATCCAATTCAAACAAACGAAACCCTTTATTATAGTTTTGGTCCAGGGCATCTTTGGTATTGGTAGACTTTACACCGTTTACTTCACCACCGGCATGTGCTATATACCTATCAATATTAGGTTCAAATTCATATTTAATTTTTGGAAAGTAAACTTTTTGTTCCCCTATACTTTCTGGTACGCCAATAGTTTTAGTGATACTGATATCATGAACTTCCTCTATGATGGTTTTATTGAAATTATGCATCACATAGGCCTGTCTACCTTTTAAATTACTTAGTTGCGTAAAACCCAATGTTTGTAAGACTTCGGTAACATCGCCAAGACTGGCTGCGGCAGAGTCATGGGCTAGAATGGCTATAGTGGCCTGATCCGCTATCATTTTTTTCAAAATTGCTATAAATTCTGCGGCCTCATCATTACTTCCATAAGTGTCAAACGTTTTGTACTCAACTTGTTTTGCATTTAAAAAGTGAATTATGGTAAGACCCCGTTCTAAATGCTCTTGCTGAGAAAGGTAATTAAATGAGCTACGCTTCTTTGCATTGAAACTGTGACTGTTTAACGAAATGGTAGAAGTAATAATACTACTTTCTGAAATGGAATTGGTTGTACCTGCCCAACTTTGAACATAAGTAAGAAGCATCACAAATTGTAATACCATGGTTAATCGTATATATAGGGTGGGGTTAGGGCTTATCTTTCTCATTGGTTCATCTATTTTTTGTGTGAACACCTATTGTAAAATGGCTACTTGTTAAACGATAATCGGACATTCATATTGTTAATGAACCGGTCATTAAACAATTACTTTCATTGTTTGGTTTTAGTTGTATTCATTATCTATAAAATGAACTGTTTTATACACTATAATCAATTTAGCACGTAAATGGTTAACTAATCCTCAACTCCAATAATCCTTTTAAAATAAACGGAATATCGATGAAAAACCAAAATCATAGATGAACGACACCGCTCAAATCCCCTATATAGCAAGGGTTGGGAGAGATTTTAATTTGCAAACATCGCTTTTTTGTGGGTTTTACAACAAAAATAAAAAGGTTCACCACAATTTATTGTTGCAGCTGGGTCTACCATCTATATTTACTTCATTGAAATTAATGACCCAAATTAATATTAATTAAACCTACGCACATGCTTTATGACACCTACGGAGAAGAATACCTAGTGTTTCTTCAAGATTTAAATGAAATTTTAAGTTTAAACGAATTAGCAGAATTAGATTACATGTAATCAATTCAAATCAACCAAAAAACCAAGACCAATGGCACATCAAAACCAAGATTTTTCATCCTACCAAAATTTTATACAGGATTTAAATGACATTCTTGTAAACTTTAATATTAATAAATTAACCTATTCATAGGTTATAACCCTGTTAACTAAAAAAAGCGCCCATTGTAAAAATGGGCGCTTTTTTTTATTGGGTAAACTACTAATCTTATCCTAAATATGTCTTTAATAATTTACTTCTAGAGGCATGTCGTAATTTACGAATTGCCTTTTCACGAATTTGACGAACTCGTTCTCTAGTTAAATCAAAGGTCTGTCCGATCTCTGCCAAGGTCATGGACTGTTGGTCGCCAATACCGTAATATAGCTTAACAACATCTGCTTCTCTAGGAGATAGGGTATCTAAAGCCCTATTGATTTCTGTATTCAAAGATTGTCTTAGCAGGGAATTATCCGGTTTAGGGGATTCTCCTGAACGCAATACATCATAAAGGTTAGAATCTTCTCCTTCTCGTAGTGGTGCATCCATAGATACGTGCCTGCCAGAATTCTTTAGACTTTGTTTTACCTCTGATACGGTCATTTCAAGTTCTTTTGCAATTTCCTCTGGGGATGGCGGGCGTTCATGTGCCTGCTCCAAGTAAGAAAATGTTTTCTTGATCTTGTTTATAGAACCTATTTTATTCAGTGGTAAACGTACAACTCTTGATTGTTCTGCCAAAGCTTGTAGAATAGATTGCCTGATCCACCATACCGCATAAGAGATAAACTTAAAACCTCTTGTTTCATCAAATCTTTTTGCCGCCTTTACTAATCCTAAATTTCCTTCGTTTATTAAATCGGGTAATTTTAAACCTTGATTTTGATATTGCTTTGCAACGGATACTACGAACCTTAAATTCGCCGTAGTTAACTTTTCCAAAGCTGATTGACTACCTTCTCTTATCTTTTGTGCTAACTCAACTTCTTCATTTGCGGTAATCAAATCTATTTTACTGATATCTTGCAGGTACTTGTCCAGTGATTTGGATTCACGATTAGTTACCTGCTTAATAATCTTTAGTTGCCTCATATGTGTGTATGGAATTTAGAAGTTATACAAGTTTACAGTATAACACAAATTATTGTCTTTACCAAGTAAACTGCAGTATAGTTCTACAGGATTTATTAGCTTTAACAAAGATTTATGCATTTAGGTCTTTTAGTTCTTATGGTGTATTTTTGAAGTTTTACAGACATTTTTCATGAGTAAAAGGGCCTTAAAAACTTATCTCTCCAAATTGCCCAAAGAAGCGTTGGAAGAACAAATATTGGAACTGTACGGAAAATTTCCTGTTGTAAAGACTTATTATGATTTTGCCTTTAACCCCAAGGAAGATAAATTGGTACAAGAGGCAAAGTCCAAAATTAGCAATGAGTATTTTCCTATTAAACGAAAGCGGCCCAGGGCCAGGCGTTCCATTGCCCAAAAATTTATAAAACACTTTATTAAATTAGGGGTAGAACCCAGTTTAATTGCAGATGTCATGTGTTATAATTTGGAAATAGCCCAAACATTCTCCATGGATAGAAACGTGGCAGATTCTTTTTATAAAAGTATGCTCAACTCTTATAATGAAGTTATTCAGTTTACGGTAAACCAAGGTGTTTTTCCAGAGTTTAGAACCCGTATTTTAAAAATTTATAAAGAAACACAACAACAAAAATGGCCGTTTGAAGAAGATTTTTCAAAGGCCTTGGATAGTATAGAATAGTATGGCAATAGTAATCATCCGTCAAGATAAAAAAATAGACCTTTGGAAGAATGCATTGAAAAAAGCGGACAATTCTTTAAAAGTATATAGCTATTTGGAAGAACACCCTAAAGAGGAGATTACCATGGCTATAATTTGGAAACACCCTGCCGGTTCGCTTACCGGATATCCTAACCTAAAATGTATTGCGTCTGCAGGAGCAGGAGTGGATTATATTTTTGAAGATCCTACCCGTCCTACAAATGTGCCCATTACAAGAATTGTTGACCCCTTGTTGGCAAGCGACATGTCTGAACATGTTTTAGCGGTAATACTGGCCCATATCAAGAATTTAAATACATACAAACAGCAACAAATAAAAAGTCTGTGGAATCCTTTGGAATACAGTCGTATTAAAGATACTACAGTGGGTATCTTAGGTCTTGGCGAACTAGGAGCACTGACCGCCCAGGATTTGGCCAACGTAGGTTTTCAAGTTCAAGGTTGGAGCAGAAGCAAGAAATCTTTGGATCAAGTAACCACCTTTGCAGGGAAAGAAGAACTTAAAACATTCCTTTCCTCAACACAAATATTGGTCTGTCTATTACCCTTAACACCAGAGACAAAAGGTTTTTTGAACAAAGACCTACTAGGGCAATTGCCCCAAGGAGCCTTTCTTGTAAATGTAGCCCGTGGTGGTCATTTGGTAGATGGCGATTTGTTAATGCTATTGGATAACGGACATTTGTCCGGTGCTTGCTTAGATGTTTATCATACGGAACCCTTGCCAGAGGCCCATCCTTTCTGGAACCACCCTAAAGTACATATGACCCCACATTATGCAAGTGTATCGGATACCAATTCCGTAGTGCCACAATTGGTAGAAAACTACCGTAGAATCCAAAATGAAGAGGAACTAATGAATAGGGTAGACATGGAAAAGGGCTATTAATATTTCGTATTTCAAGATTAATATTTCTTTTACCCATAAAAATCACATAATTTTATAAGGTTTTTGCATTATTAACCTATTAACGCCTACAACCCTTTTGAAGCTACAAAAAGAAACTACGGAAAAAACCTTGTACGATTATCAAGAGGACGATCTAAATAGCATCTTTACCTTTTTAGACGAGAACAAGGATAATGCTAACCTTTTGTATCAACTGCCTACTGGTGGAGGAAAAACGGTTGTGTTTTCCGAAATAGCCAAAAGGTATATTGAAAAAACCAAGAAAAAGGTCATTGTTCTAACCCACCGAATTGAATTAAGCTTACAGACGTCCAGAATGCTAAAAGGCTTTGGGGTCAAGAACAAGATTATAAATAGTGAGGTAAAAGAGTGGCACGACCAAAATGAATACATGTGTTTTGTAGCCATGGTTGAAACCTTGAACAATAGGCTTCAAGAAGAAAAAATAGAGATCAATAATATTGGCTTGGTCATCATAGATGAGGCGCATTACAATTCATTTAGAAAACTTTTCAAGTATTTTAAGGAAAGTGTGATAATAGGTGTTACTGCAACACCATTAAGCTCCAATATTAAATTGCCCATGAAGGACAACTATAAAAAGTTGATCGTGGGGGAGTCCATAGAATCCTTGATCCAGAAAAAGTTTTTGGCCAAGGCCAATATGTACAATTATGATGTTAGCCTACAGACCCTAAAATTGGGTATTAGTGGTGACTATACCGTAAAATCATCAGATGAGCTGTATGGGAACCATAATATGCTAAACAAGCTTGTATCGGCCTATAATGATATTGCAAAAGGTACCAAAACCCTTATTTTCAATAACGGTATCAATACCTCTAGATATGTTTGCGAGACCTTTAAAAAAGCAGGGTACAATATTCGGCATTTGGATAATAAGAACAGTGCCGGTGAGCGTAGAGAAATATTGCAATGGTTCAAGGAAACACCAGATGCCATTTTAACTTCTGTAAGTATTCTTACCACTGGCTTTGATGAACCCAGTGTAGAAACCATTATACTGAACAGGGCAACAAGGTCATTGACACTTTATTTTCAAATGATCGGTCGTGGTTCTCGCTACTTACCCAATAAGCAGGAGTTTAACGTTATTGACATGGGAAATAATGTCGCCCGTTTTGGCTTGTGGAATGCAGGTATCGATTGGCAGGAAATTTTTCATTTTCCTGATTTTTACCTGGAAAACATCAAGAATGACGAGGAAATTGAGCGTGAATTCGTTTATGAAATGCCCCCTGAACTACGAGCGGAATTTGCTAAATCTACCGATATAGATTTTGATATTAAAGCGGAATATAAAAAAAGCTTTGCCAATGGTGAAAAATCCAAATTGGTGTTGGAGAAAAGTATAGAACAGCATGCCAAAATTTGTGTTGAAAATTCTGAAGATGTTTTTGATGCCCGTATTCTCGCTAAAAAGCTAAAAGAGGAAATTAAATACCGTGTTCGTCAATATTCCTATTGTATTATGAACAATACAAAAAATTATAAGGAATGGCTAGAAGAGGATTATGAGCGTAAATTGCGTTCTAAGATTTCCAAAATGTTTGCCGCTAAAATGTAGTGTTAAAAAGTAACAGATTGCTTCCGCGTAAAAGCTTCTCGCAATAACAGTTTTCAAAAGCATCTAAATATGGTTAATTAAAACTGCTTATTGCTAACTATTAAAAGTTAACTGATTTTCATTTTCTTTGTATTTTAAAGACACCGTCCAGATAACATCAACCTCTTGAACAATCAAAAATCCTTACTTGTAATCGCCTTGGTTTGGCCAGAACCTGCTTCTACGGCCGCCGGTGTGCGCATGATTCAATTATTAAAGGTTTTTAAGGAGGATGGATACAAAATCACCATAGCTTCTGCAGCATCAAAGTCTCAACATTCAGCAGATTTAACATCTTACGGATATGACACCAAGGAAATTAAAATGAACGATAGTTCGTTCGATGCTTTTGTATCTATCTTGAATCCGGATGTAGTCCTGTTCGATAGATTTTTGACCGAGGAACAATTTGGTTGGCGCGTGGCGGAACAGTGTCCGAATGCTTTGCGAATATTGGATACCGAAGATTTGCACTCACTAAGACATGTGCGGGAAACTTGTTTTAAAAAGGGAATTGCGTTTACGACCGATGCGTGGTTACAGGACGATAAAACCAAACGGGAAATAGCCAGTATTTATCGATGCGACCTTTCATTGATTATTTCAAGCTATGAGCTTGAATTGTTGACCAATGTTATCAATATTGACAAAAGTCTACTTTTGTTACTTCCGTTTATGTTACCGGAATTACCTCAAGACCCAAAATGGAAGATCTTTGAGCAGCGATTGGATTTTCTATTTATTGGAGGCGGTAAACATTCCCCTAACATAGATGCCATAAAATGTTTAAAACATACTATTTGGCCCTTGCTTCATGAACGTTTACCAGAGGCAAAACTGCATATTTATGGTGCTTATTTACCACAACAGGTTTTAGAAATGCACAATCCAAAAGAAGGGTTTTTTGTAAAGGGTAGGGCTGCCAATGTCAATGAAGTTATGTCCTCCGCAAAAGTTTGTTTGGCACCCATACGTTTTGGGGCGGGGATAAAGGGGAAATTAGTAGCTGCCATGAGTAATGGCACACCTAGTGTTACTACAACCATTGGTGCAGAAGGCATGTACGGTATTTTGGTTTGGAACGGTTATATTGAAAATGACCATACCGCTTTTGTAGAAGCAGCAGAACGTTTATATACCTCACTTAATGCTTGGAATAAAGCTCAGGAACAGGGTAAAACACTGATTAATACGCTATATTCCAACAAAAGTCTGACTCATATTTTACTACAGACCATTGCGGAGCTTAAAGCTTCTTTACAAAAGCACCGTACCCAAAATTTTATAGGTAGCTTATTACAGCAGCAATCCATGAGTGCAACAAAATTCATGGGTAAATGGATTGAGGAGAAGAATAGGGGCTGATGGTTTTATTATGTATTTCTGCAACTAATTTTGCATAAATTAATTAAATCCAGAACACTTTGTAACGTAGGTAAGTACTAGCAAAACATCATTATGGCAACAAAATTTATATTGGGGTAGTTTCCCAAAGTACATTGTTAATTTGTTGCTGTCAAGTGCATAGTATTTTGTTTAATAATGTTGCGGCTAAGCTTATTGTTTAGTTTATTTTTTTCAGATGTTGTGAATTCGTCCTTTTAGTTTTTTACGATTGAAAGAACTGACTCTTACTTGGTCTTGTTTTTTTATAATTCCATATGCAATCACTGGTACAAGTAAAAATCCGCCAACAATTATAATCATGTAATGATTACGACTTCCAGAGAATATAGGACTAACAAATAAAAACATAAGTGGCGTACCAATTAAGAAAATAATTCCAGCACCAATTTTTGCTAAGTTCGATTCTTTTGCGATTAACTCGTCTACGCTAAATTCCTTTGTCCGTCCGCAATTTTTGCAAGTCAGTTTTTTAGTTTCTCCATCTTGCATTGCAAATTCCACTCGAGTATTTGCACTAGTTGAATATCCTATTTCATTATCACATTGAGGGCATTTTCCGTATACTTTCATTGATGCTAAATGGTCTTTTGAAATGTTTTAAAAACATATAATTATCGTAAGTAAGTGTAGAATGCATATATAAATTAAAGTATACTATAAAATAGTTGTAAATCCTATATAACACACTTAAAACATACCCTTACAAAGTCAACAGCCCCAGGATTAGTTGGCGAGCTTTACAACATTATTCCCCCAGAGGCCTCAATGCGCTGACCGTTGATCCAACGTGCATCCTCAGTACATAAAAACGCTACAATACCGCCTATATCCTCGGGTTCGCCTACACGGCCCAAAGCGGTATTTTGACTGATCAATGCTCTTTTTTTCTCATTCTCCTTATTTTCACCACCTCCAAAATCTGTAGCTACGGCACCTGGGGCAACAACATTGGCCCTGATTTTTTTATTGGATAATTCCATTGCCAAATATCTGGTAAATACATCTACAGCGCCTTTCATACTAGCATATGCAGATGACCCAGGTAATGAAAAGCGGGCCAATCCTGAAGATATATTTATAATTCCGCCACCATTGGCCAATAATGGAACGGCGTGTTGGGTAAGGAAATACACACCTTTTATGTGAATATTCATCATTTCATCAAAATCACTTTCGGTGGTTTCAAGAAATGGTTTATAAATACCGGTACCTGCATTGTTGATTAAATAATCAAACACTGGTTTACTATAAGTCTCTTCTAAGTATGTTCTTATTTCTTTAAAAAAAGCATCAAAACTATTTACATTACGGGTATCTAATTGTATGGCCATGGCCTTTTGTCCCATTTCTTCAATAGCGCGTACCGTATTCATTGCTGCATCTTGGTTAGCGTGGTAGGTTAGTATAACATCCAAACCTTTTTCCGCAATACGTAGGGCCATCTCTTTTCCCAGTCCTCTACTGCCTCCTGTAACCAATGCTAATTTTCGCTTTTCCATACCCAAATTTTTATCAGAATAAAGGTAATGATATCAAACCATAAGCGCTAAATCAAACTTAATTTTTTAAGTCTTTGGGTCTCTTTTGAACAGTTCTATCAAATCGAACACTAAAACACAGAAAATCACCCAAATGGCACCGGCAATAAATCCACCGGCAATATCAGAAGGGAAATGAACTCCCAAGTATATTCTACTAATCCCTATACTTAAAATTATAAGTGCTAAAATGAACATAAGTAAAACCTTGAACACTTTTTGTATGTTAAACTTATACATCAAGAACATTAAAAACCCATAAAAGGCCATTGCGCTCATGGCGTGACCACTAGGATAACTTAACGTCTCTACGGAAACCAAATGTTCTATACCAGGGCGCGCACGGTCAATAAACCGTTTTAACATCATGTTGCTAACCGTTGCCAAACCTAATACCAAAGTGGCCTGTATTACATATTTCCAACGTTTAAAAACCAAAAGTGACAATAAAAGAAAAATTCCCAGAACTATCAGGTAGCCGTTAAAATCCCCTACATCTGTCATAAATATAAAATACTTGGTCAGTGCCGGAGAACGGTAGGAAATAATGTAATCCGTGATTTTTGTATCATACGTAGCCAAGGTTTCGGTTTTCAAGGTGTCCGTAAGTTCAATAAATAGGTTAATGCCACCTACTACTAAAACTAGGGCAACCAACACGGTAATGACGTAAGGCAAGGTCGTGTTATATTGATGTAATTTTTTTGCTAAAAATTCTCGTAGCGTCTTTATAAATGTAAATAGTGACTGCTTCATGATACCGATTATAAGTCCGTAAACTTAGGAGTATTTCCTTAAAACTAATAGTACAATGCCATGGATAAATAACTCTTTTACGTCCTTACTAGTTTTTTAAATTGGTCTACGGGTACAGGAATTTTGGGTGGGTATGCGGCTAAGCCTTATCTTTATATCATTAAAAATCTATTTTAAATTATGAGTTCACCTAATTGGAAAACCGCTATTGAATTTGATGATATTACCTATAAAAAATGTGATGGTGTTGCACGTATTGCATTTAACAGACCTAATGTCCGTAACGCTTTTAGGCCACATACCACAAGTGAGCTGATCAAGGCTTTCTATGATGCACAGGAAGACACCTCTATTGGAGTGGTTTTATTGTCGGCCGAAGGACCTTCCACAAAAGATGGTATTTGGTCTTTTTGCAGCGGTGGTGATCAAAAGGCTAGGGGAGAGAAGGGTTATGTTGGTGCCGATGGACAACATCGTTTAAATATTCTGGAAGTACAGCGTATGATACGTTTTATGCCCAAAGTAGTCATAGCGGTAGTACCGGGTTGGGCCGTGGGTGGCGGACACAGTCTACATGTAGTTTGTGATATGACCTTGGCCAGCAAGGAACATGCTATTTTTAAACAGACAGATGCCGATGTAACTAGTTTTGATGGAGGCTATGGTTCCGCCTATTTGGCAAAGATGGTGGGACAGAAAAAAGCTAGGGAAATATTCTTTTTAGGAAGAAACTATTCTGCACAGGATGCTTTTGAAATGGGAATGGTAAATGCCGTAATCCCCCATGAGGAATTGGAAGATACCGCCTATCAGTGGGCACAAGAGGTTCTGGAAAAATCGCCTACCTCTATTAAAATGTTGAAATTCTCCATGAACCTTACAGATGATGGAATGGTGGGGCAGCAAGTATTTGCAGGTGAAGCTACACGCTTGGCCTATATGACAGAAGAAGCAAAAGAGGGTAGAAATGCTTTTCTTGAAAAACGTAAGCCCGATTTCGGAAAAGATAATTGGCTACCGTAGGTTCGTTGATGGTTGTCCTTTGATGGTTGTCCTTTGATGGTTGTCCTTTGATGGTTGTCCTTTGATGGTTGTCCGTTGATGGTTGTCCGTTGATGGTTGTCCGTTGATGGTTGTCCGTTGATGGTTGTCCGTTGATAGTTGTCCGTTGAATTAAAAAAGCTCATTTTTTCTAAAAAAAAATGAACTTTTTTAGGCTGAAGGTCTCTTTACTCTTTACTCTATACTCTATACTCTATACTCTATACTCTTTACTCTTTACTCTTTACTCTATACTCTGTACTCTGTACTCTGTACTTAATACTTAATAAACTAAACTGAAAATCAAAATACCATAAACTAAAAAGAGTCTAATCATTTGAAGATTAGACTCTTTTACGAGAACACTATATGAAAATGAAAATTTTATTTTGTTTTAATTACACTGTAAATGTAAATAGGATACCTAGTTTTTAGAAACTATTGTTGCCACACAAGAGGATTTTGTTGTGAAATGCTTTAAAAATGTGGTTTTAAGTGATAAAAATTAATTTTTTGGGCTTTTTATGGAATAGCCATTAAAATTTCTGAAAGTAACATATTGAATTGTTCATCGGTTTGTTCTTCTAATCCGGTGCGGACTACCACCATATCCTTGGAAGGAATAATAAATACACGTTGACCTTGGAATCCGTTAGCCGAGTATACACTAGTTGGTATATCAGGAAAGCGCCCCCCTGCATTCAACCAGAAATGACCTCCATATTTGCCATCGGAATTTTTAGTAGGTGTTGTTATATATTCTACCCAATCTTTAGAAAACAGCTGATCACCGTTCCAGTTGCCATTATGTAAGTATAACAATCCAAATTTGGCCCAATCACGGGTCGTTGCCCACGCATAGGAAGAACCCACATAGTTGCCCAGCAAATCGGTTTCTATCAACATGGAGTGCATGCCGATTCTATCAATAAGTGATGCATAAGGAAAATCCAGATAGGATTGATGGTCATTAAAATGATCACGTAGAATTCCTGATAAGAGATTACTGGTACCCGATGAATAATTCCAAACTTGACCAGGTGGTGCTATTAAATTGTTTTTACGTTGTGCAAGGGTCATATCAGCATCCAAGAACAGCATTTTTGTTACATCGGATATCTTAAAATAATCCTCATCCCATGCCAGTCCGCTTTGCATACGCAACAGGTTGTTTATGGTTATTGTATTTCTATCGTCATTTTTCCATTCGTCTATAGGTGCTTTGGCATTGATATCAATTTTCCCCTGATGCTGTAAAATGCCGTATAATGTTGCCAAAACACTTTTGGTCATGGACCATCCCAAAATAGGTGTGTCCTTGGTAAAGCCCGCTATATATCTTTCACCTATAATTTGATCTTTGTACACCACTAACAACGTTCTAGTTTTTTCCTCAGGATTATTTAAGGCGTTATTAAAAGCAACTTCTATTTGGTCATAATCCACATTGGGCAAAAGAGTATCTACAAGGCCGTTGTTTCCGTATGGAAAGGGTAATGTATCATTTTCTATTTTTCTATTAGGAACTTTATCAAAGGCATGCTCAGAAAAATCTTTATTGGTCAAAACAGCCCCAAGTCCTTCTTTATAAGATGCCGTTCTTGTCATTAAACCAAATACATTGGCACTTGCGGTTTGTTCTTGTTCAGAAACCGATGAGCCGGCGAGCTTAATAAGCGGCATATCATGGTCAACAAATTGCACATCTTCTGCATTTCTACCAGCAACATATACATTGGACGCCATATTTTTGGATGCATACCCAGAGATAAGATTCAGCTTTGGATAATTAAAGTAAACTAATAAGACAGCCCCTATCAATGTAACTCCTAGAAGTATTTTTATTTTTCGCATACGTAAATTTTCAATTTATGTAAATTTATCAAAAGCAAACGTATGTCTAACATCGGATTGATCATAGAGGAAAGAAGTAGGGATATTGGTGATTTTTTAGTGGGTAGATTACTACCTTTTAGAAAAAAAAGAATGATTGGCCCATTCATATTTATTGACCACATGGGGCCTACACAACTAGGACCTGAAAAGTATATGGATGTAGACCAGCATCCACATTATGGTCTTTCTACCCTTACCTTTATGCTTGAAGGTAACATACTTCATAAAGATAGTATAGGTACAGAGCAAGTTATTAGTCCCGGTGCCGTAAATTGGATGGTGGCCGGTAAAGGGGCAACGCATACAGAACGTACACCGGAAAATTTAAGAGGAGGAAATGTATTTACCACCCACGGCTATCAAATATGGGTGGCACTACCTAAGGACAAGGAAGAAATAGCACCAGAATTTCATCATTTTACTGCTAAAGAGTTGCCAAAATGGACAGATGGCAATGCTAAATTTACCTTAATTGCCGGAGAAGGGTACCACAAAAAATCACCCGTACCCGTACACTCCCCGTTATTTATGATTGAGATAAAAACGGAAGGCACCTACCAATTAAACACCCGTGACCATCTTAAGGGCGAAATTGGTATTTGTATTGTGGAAGGTAGTGTAGAGGCGTGCGGAAACGTAATTAAGAAAGGAAATATTCTGGTCGCAAAAGTTTCTGATACTTGTGAGACCACGATAAGTGCGCATAGCCATATTCTTTTATTTGGCGGGGAACCTTTTCCTGAAGAGCGACATATATTTTGGAATTTTGTTTCCCATGATAAGGCAAAACTTGAAATTGTAAAGCAACAATGGGAAAACAAAACTTTTCCAATGATGCCAAATGAGCCTAGTTATATACCATTGCCCGGACTATAATTTCTCCCAAATCTTATCGGCTGTTAACCTAAAGTCGCCCAAGTGGTCAAAAGTACATTCATGGGGCTTGATCAAGGATAAAAATGTACTCTCGTCCTTTGATTTATATAAGTGGTATGTTTTTCCTACTATTGGTTCAAAATTAAACTTTGAACTATAAACCAGATTATTGTATTCATAATTTTGCATTAGAGCCATATAGGCCTTTTCCAGCTCTTCATATTGTGCCTTTATCTGATTATTGGCACTAATGATATGGCTGTTTTTCCAAGTAGTTACATCTGGCGGCGTAATTTTGGGTGCGGAAACCCCAGATGAAAATGGCAATAATTTACCATGGTAGGTTTGTGTTTCTTCATCAAAGACCACATGGTCCGGTTTTTTATTTTCTTTCATAGCACTACAAATTTAATAAAAGCCTGTATTTATCCCTTGCTTGATAATATGGGTATGGGTATCTTCCGAGCAAAATTAAACCTTTGGGTAATTTATTTGTTTAGGCATGAATTTCAAAAACGCATTTCATCTCATTATTTTGTTTGGTCTACTTTCATGTAATAAAGAAAAAAAATCCAAGGTACTTGTGTTATATGATACCTATTGCGCTAGTTGCCATAAGGCCCCTAATATTCAAGATCTGCCAAAACATATTTGGAAAGATAATGTATTACCGGCCATGGCCGCACGCATGGGAATTATCAACCAAGAGAATCATCCCTATTACAAGTTACCCTTTAACGAGCAATCTGCCATCATTAAAACAGGGGTTTATCCATACAAACCAATTATAGATATCAATGACTGGGAGCTTTTAAAAAATTATATTATTAAATTGGCTCCAGAACAGTTGCCGTCAAGAAAAGATACTATTAAGAGTGCTCCTTTATCGCAATTCAGGGAACATCCCATCAGTTTGGACAGTGTTAAAGGAAGTTACTATACTTTTTTGGAGATAGATACCCTAAATCAGCGTGTTATTACCGGGTCTAGATTTGGAGAACTAACTTCCTATGATCTAAACACGAAGCAGAGCAATCAAATTGGTCGTTTTGACAAGGCTATTACCAATGCCAGATTAAATGGTGATAGTATTTTTGTTACCAATATGGGGGTTATGGATCCCAATGAAATTCCAAGGGGAAGAACGGTGCTTAGGCATGGACAGGAAACTGCCGTCTTACAGGATTCCTTACATAGACCGGTGCAAACACTTTATGCAGATTTGGATAAGAACGGCACAGAAGAAATTCTTATTTGTGAATTTGGAGACCTTACGGGCAAACTTTCATTATTAGAAAAAGATCAGTACGGTTTTTACGAAAAAAGAGTGCTTTTGAATCTTCCTGGTGCATTGCGTATTGTAATTAAAGATATGGATAGCGACGGTAAGGAGGATTTAGTGGTGTTAATGGCCCAAGGAGATGAAGCTATGTATATTTTCTACCAAAAGGCTCCACTGGAATTTGAGGCCGATAAAGTTATTAGATTTAGCCCCGTATATGGTTCCAGTTGGTTTGAACTTGTTGATTTTAATGGGGACGGATTTAATGATATCATTACCGTTCATGGAGACAATGCCGATAAGTCATTTGTTAACAAGCCCTACCACGGCATGCGAATACATATTAACGATGGTGATAACAATTTCAAAGAATTATATTTTCATCCCCTCAACGGTGCTACTAGGGTAATGGCAAAGGATTTTGATGCAGATGGCGATATTGACATCGCTTTGTTAGCGACATTTCCAGATTACGAAAACTATCCCGATTATAACTTTGTTTATTTGGAAAATATAAATGGAGATGCTATTAAATTTAAGCAGGAACATTTAGCTAATATTAATTTAGGAAGATGGTTTTTAATGGATGCTGCCGACACCGATTCTGATGGGGATATTGATATCGTTTTAAGCGCCATGTCTTTTGGGTTTACGCCAGCTACAGAGGAATTAAATAAGATTTGGAAAGAAAGCTATACCGATTTACTAATTTTAGAAAATACCCTACATTAGTAGGTATGATAAAAAAGTTATCCATTGTATTTTTCCTCATAACCTTGAGTTGTGTGGATAAACCTGTGGATGATAAATATAACTGGGTGCCAATTGAGGTAACTGCTACCGCATATAATTCGCTTCCGTATCAAACATCATATGAGCATCCGGCAATAACGGCTTGGGGAGATTCTATAAAGCCCGGACAAAAATGGATCGCTGTATCGCGCGATTTGCTTAAAAAAGGACTTTCGTATAATACAATGGTAAAGATTGATACTTTTGAAGGTGTCTATCTAGTGAAAGACAAAATGCACTCGCGTTGGAGAAACCGCATAGATATCTATATGGGTGAGGACTTAAAGAAGGCAAAAGAGTGGGGCAAAAGAAAAATCACCATATTATACGCTGTTGAAAAGGACAGTACTGAACAACTATTAGAATGAAAAAATACCTTTATTACTTCCTGTTATTAGGCTTCTGCTCATGTTCCACTACAAAACCAATTGTTGAACGCCCCATTTCCTTTAATGAAGAACGAAAAGTTTTAACTTTAGAATATTTACAGAACAGATACGGATTGCAGCAAGATTCACCAGAGATCGACCCAAAAATGATTGTATTGCATTGGACGGTCATACCCACATTTGAAAAGTCTTTCGAAGCTTTTGATCCAGCAACCTTGCCCAATTGGAGACCTGATATTAAGAATGTTAGCGGTTTAAACGTTTCTTCTCAATTCATGGTCGATAGAGATGGTACCATTTATCAATTATTGCCAGAAACGACTATGGCACGCCACGTTATTGGTCTTAACCATTGCGCTATTGGTATAGAGAATGTTGGTGGTACAGAAGAATTGCCGCTAACAAAGGCACAGTTAAAATCTAATATTTATTTGGTGGAATATTTAAAGGATAAATATGAAATTGATTATTTAATCGGTCATTATGAATATACGTTATTTGAAAATCATCCACTGTGGTTAGAACAAGATGAAGGCTACCGTACCCAAAAAACCGACCCAGGTCCTGAATTTATGAATAAGGTCAGAAAAGCTGTAAAGCATTTAAACTTCAAAGAAGTACCAACAAACACATCAAACGAAATTAATTAACTATATGACCCAAATGAAACATATTTTACTAGCAACTATTTTTCTTTGCTCATTATCGGCTCTTTGCCAAACCGATAATATTACCACACAATTGTATGATACTTATGAGAATTATAAGGAAAGTACCATAGGCAAAAGACGCATAAAGCATGCGGATATTCAGCCATTGATAACTGAAATTTCTACCAACAAAGCATTTAAAGTCACTACCGTTGGTAAATCTATAGGCGGAAAAAACTTAAGCTTAATCAGTATTGGCAGTGGCGATACCAATGTTTTTCTTTGGTCTCAAATGCATGGTGATGAACCCACGGCAACACAGGCAATATTCGATATTTTAAACTTTTTTGAAAGTCCGGATTTCTCTAAGGAAAAAGAAGAAATTCTTGCTAATTTGACCGTTCACTTCTTACCAATGTTGAATCCGGATGGGGCAGAACTATATCAACGCCGTAACCTTTTAGGAGTAGATATTAATAGAGATGCATTACGCTTACAATCTCCAGAATCTCAAACATTAAAAAGAGTACGAGATAGTCTTGATGCCGATTTCGGATTCAACCTTCATGACCAAAGCACATATTATAATGCAGAACGTACAGAAAAGCCTGCTACAATATCTTATTTAGCACCTGCATACAATTATGAAAAAGACATTAACCAAACCCGTGGCAATGCCATGAAGATTATTGTGTTCATGAACGAAATACTTCAAAAATACGCCCCTGGTCAAGTAGGTAGGTATAATGATGATTTTGAACCTAGGGCTTTTGGTGATAACATTCAGAAATGGGGAACAAGTACAATTCTTATTGAATCTGGTGGTTATCCTGAAGATACCGAAAAACAGGAAATAAGAAAATTGAACTACGTTTCCATATTATCTGCGATATATACCATAGCGAAGAAATCATATGAAAATATAGCTATTGAGGAATATGAGAAAATTCCCGAGAACGATAGAAAATTGTTCGATTTAAAAATTGTGGGAGCTACGTATAACCTTAAAGACAATAACTATATCATAGATTTAGGAATAAACCAAATTGAAGTGGACTACCCTGATCACAACTCCTTTTGGTACAGTAGTCGAATTTTAGACCAAGGTGATCTTTCTACATATTACGGATATGAAACCCTAGATGCATCTGGTTATACCATTAAACAAGCGAAAGCTTATCCTAAAACCTTAAATTCATTTGAAGAGGCAAAAGCGTTAAATTTTAAAGATGTATTAAAGCAGGGCTACGGTTATATTCGTTTATCATCATTTCCATCAAAACATATTAATTCTCCTTTTCCCGTTCATTTAATAGGTGAAAAATATAAAATTCCTGAACTTAATTTAATGCCGGGTATTAACCCAACATTCTTTTTGGAGAAAGCGGGAGTCATTGAATATGCTGTCATCAATGGCTTTTTAGTCAATTTAAAAGAGAATACTATCCATGTGCCAAATGGTATGATCTTTAGATAATCAATTCAATATTTTGAGTATAAAAAAAGGGAAGCATTTGCTTCCCTTTTCATTTCTATAGAACCGAAGTTCTTACATGGTATCTTCAGCATCTAAAAGTGCAAAAAACTTATCTAAATTAGGTAAGATAACGATCTTTGTTCTTCTGTTTTTAGCCATGTTTTCTTTAGAATTGTTTTCAACCAATGGTAAATAACTACTTCTACCAGAAGCAATTAATTGAGAAGGGTCTACACCATATTCTTTTTGTAATTTACGTACAATTGAAGTTGCACGTTTTACACTTAAATCCCAGTTATCCGTAACCATAGGAGTGTTGATGGTTCTAGAATCTGTGTGGCCTTCTACCATAACTTCCATACTTGGTTCAGACTTAATTACATCTGCTAATTTTTTTAGAATATTGTCCGCCTTGTTACTTACTCTATAACTTGCTGTGTTAAACAATAACTCATCTGAAATATTGATCATTACTACAGTTTTATCAATACTAACGTCAATATCTTCACCTTCATCAGAAATTGATTGCTTCAATTTATATGAAACTGCCAAGTTCATTGAATCTTGCAATGTTTTAGCACCTGCTAATTTTGCAGGATCAACATTCTTCAATGAATTTCTCATCTTAGCCTTTGTGTTATTGCTCATTACAGTAACATCATCCACACTTGTGAACTGGCTATCGTTCATTTCCTTTAATGAATTGATTTTAGAATTGTACTCTTCAACACGTGCTTCTATACGTGCCATTTGAGATTCTAACTCTTCTTTTTCAACTTGCGTCTTTTGTAGCGTACTTTGTGTTTGAGATAAGTTATCTTCTAGAGCAACATATTTCTTTTTAGATACACATGAAGCTAAAAGCGTTATAGATACTATAGTAACTAAGGATAATCTTTTCATCTTGTTCTTTTTAATTAATATTAGTTTAATCGTTTTTATATACGGCTTAAACAGAAATACGGATGTTTAAATTTTTAACTCAATCCGTTTCGCCCTGTAAAATACGGCTACAACGAAATGATTGTCAACAGGTTGTTGATTTAGGTAAAGAGCAAAAAAAAGAAGCATTTTCATGCTTCTTTTTATAAATTATGGGTAAGGTTACCTATTCGCAACCACCTGTAAATCCGTTTGCGTTGAACTTGGTTTGTACGGCTCCTGTTCTGGCTCCTGTATTTAATTCAATGGCTAAATTGTTCTCACCGCTACCATCTCGTTTAGGGCTGCAATACTCAAATAAGTAATAGCTATTGGCCCTTTCCGATACTTTTTCTGAAATATCCCTGAAAGTTTGTTCCAATTCATCTTTGTTCTGGGCAAAAACACTGGCCGTCTTACCAATACTGGATAACACTTCCGTATCGATCTCACCGCCCAAACCAATACTAAAGAACGAAATATTTGCATTTGCCTCGTTCACCTTTTTTAACGCGGCGCTTTCAGTATAACGTGAGGCTTGGTCCGTACCATCCGTAAACAATACCACTGAGGCTGCTCCAATTTTTCCACCTTCGGTAGAGGTCTTTACCAAATCCGAAGCAATATCCGTAGACTTTATAACCGCTCCATATAAATCTGTAGATGGATCATTACTGATATCATCGGTAATTCCATCAATGGCACTAATCAATTCGTCTTTAGAAGGTGTCAATGCATTTAACAAATGCAACTCATCCTCACCGTCAAACCAATAAATAGCCATTTTCACTGACTCCTGTGCGGTAGTGGGCATAACTGCATCTATAAAACTGGTAGAGGCCAATTTTAATTCCTCTAAACTACTGCTGAGTACACTGTTACTTAAATCAAGTACCAATAACGTATTGTTCGAGAAAATTTGTGAATTTGGAGAAATACGTGCCGATGACTCTGAAGTAGAAATGGTATTAAAACAATCATCATTTCTTCCTTGCTCATAAATTGTAAACTGGTTTGCCGTTAAACCGGGAACAGGGTTTCCACTGGTATCGGATACCCTAAAAAAAACAGATACTTTTCCTGGTAATGTGGTATACTGCTCTTGAATGGAAAGAACGAGTTCTCCTTCTTCCAATCCTAAGCAATCATCTACCTGTTCACCTTTACCAAGACCATCTCCAAGATTAAGGTCTAAACTTACATCATCATCTGCATTACCACACGAAACAAGTAAAGACAGCACAAAAAACACACTGAAGGTCTTTAAAAAATTTTTCATATTCATTATTTATACGTTCAACTAGCAGAACGGACAAAGCGTCCATAAATTATAGTGAATTTCAAAATTAATGTTAAAGATTGTTAAAGGTTATTCATGCCCAATTTCTAAGAAATGAATCGACCATAATTTTAGTAGCTTTATGACCAATACAAACGGATTGTATATCATCCCTAATGGTTCTTTTAATCAATTAAAAAAATGACCCACGAATTAAAGACCTTGTTCAAGGCATATGAAAAAGCTAGAGAAGAGAACATTCGTTGTGTTTTGGCCTCTGTGGTATTTCTTGAAGGTTCGTCTTATAGAAAACCTGGAGTACGTATGCTCATACGTGAAGACGGTACTATGATCGGAGCCGTTAGTGGTGGGTGTGTAGAAAAGGAAATCCTGTTTCAGTCCCAATCTGTTTTTAAGGACGGGGAAGCTAAATTAATGACCTATGATGGGCGTTATCGGTTAGGGTGCGAAGGTGTCCTATATATATTATTGGAAATATTTTCCCCTAATAACGACCTCATACAGGCCTTTAATAAGGTGATTGAAAACAGAAATTCTTTTAAACTAGTAACGACGTACGAAAAGGATTATGGGCAATTACCCGGATATGGCACGTTTCTTACACTAGGTTCCCAAAACTACCCATTTAACTCAAAAACCAAGGAACAACCAAATGCACCTTCTTTTCAGCAAATAATGCCGCCATGTAAAAGACTATTGCTTATTGGTGGAGAGCATGATGCTGTTCAGCTTTCACATTTTGCACTTAGCATGGGTTGGGAGGTATTGGTTGCGGTTACGCCAAAGGAAGATAAGTCTATTTCAGATTTTAAGGGTATAGATGCATTGTTAAATTATGAGCCGGAAATGTTCCCCACAGAACAAATAGATGAACATACGGCTATTGTGCTTATGACACATAGTTATGCTAAGGATTTAAAGTATTTAATGGTCTTAAAGGAAGTACAACCAATGTATTTAGGTATTTTGGGTCCTATTAGAAGAAGGGAAAAATTACTGAACAACCTTTTGGAACTTGATATGGACATATCCTTAGATTTTATAGAGTCGGTTCATGGTCCAGCAGGATTGAATATTGGTGCGGAGACACCACAGGAAATTGCTATTTCAATTTTATCGGAAATATTAACGGTTATTAGAAAAACCGAACCTATAATGCTAAAGAATAGTGACCAAAATGTATTAAAATGATTTCTGATACCAACATAGAGGTGTTAATAATGGCGGCAGGTGAATCTAAGCGTATGCAAGGGATTAAGCAGCTATTGCCTTGGAAAAATTCTAATTTGTTATTGGAAACCATAAAAACGGCTAAAAAAACGACTATGGGTTCCGTACTGGTTGTATTGGGGGCAAATGCAGAACACATTACAGATGAATGTAATTTTAAAGCAAGTAATGTAGACTACGTAATAAATCCAACTTGGCATCTGGGTTTAGGCAATAGTATCGCCTTTGGTATAAAATACCTCTGCAAAAAAGAAGAATTGCCCCAAGGTATTTTAATTTGTCTTGCAGACCAACCACTAATCACGACCGATTATTTAAATGTATTAGCAGAAACCTTTAAGCAAAATCCGAAGAACATTATTGCGACCAATTATACACGTAAAACTGGGGTACCAGCATTGTTTCCTTCTAAGTTTTATAAAGCGCTATTCCAATTGAAAGACGATTATGGCGCCAAAGAGCTATTGAAAAAATATACCAAGGAGACTATCGGTATAAATGCTGGAAATAAAATCCTTGATATTGATACCAAACAAGAATACGAACAACTAACCATAGATACCGACCACTAACATGAAGATTTTCTTATTAAAAAGCTTTAAAACATTACTATTATCCAGTATGTTTATTTCAACGAATATTTTACTTGGCCAGGAAATGGGTTTTGATGAATACAACCCAACATCAACTTTAGTGGTACCTGGTGCAGAGATTACCAAAGCAAAATTTCCGTTTATTGATGTTCACAGTCATCAAAGGGATATGTCCGTAGAAGCTCTTGATGGAATTATAACACATATGGATGCGATGAACGAAGCTATTATGGTAAATCTTAGTGGTCGTTCAGGAGAAAGTTTAAAGGAAAAAGTTGACAATATCAATAAAAGTTATCCTAATAGATTTGTGGTTTTCGCAAATGTGGATTTTGAGGGCGCCAAGGATTTGGAATGGGGCAGAAGTGCTGCAGTGCAATTGGAAGAGGATATAAAGAACGGTGCAAAGGGACTCAAAATATTTAAAAGTTTGGGATTACGGAATAAGGATGCCAATGGTAAACGTTTGGCTATTGATGATCCCCGTTTGGATCCTATTTGGGCAAAATGTGCAGAAATGGGCGTACCTGTTTTAATTCATGCAGCAGACCCAAAATCTTTTTGGGATGATATGGATGCAAAAAATGAACGTTGGTTAGAATTAAAGACCCACCCAAGAAGAAAACGTAGTGCAACTGACCCAGCCCCATTTGAACAAATTATTCAAGAGCAGCATAATGTGTTCAAAAAGCACCCAAAGACCAAGTTTATCAATGCCCACATGGGGTGGCATGCCAACAACCTTCAAAAATTAGGAGAACTATTGGATGAAATGCCCAATATGAACGTAGGTATTTCTGCTGTTATAGCGGAATTGGGTAGACAACCACAGCATGCACGTGCTTTTTTTATAAAATATCAAGATCGTATACTCTTTGGTAAGGATAGTTGGAAACCTGAAGAATTTCCAACATATTTTAGGGTATTGGAAAGTAATGACGAGTATTTTCCATATTACAAGAAATATCATGCCTTTTGGGCCATGTACGGCCTAAACCTGCCTGATGAAGTCTTGAAAAAAGTGTACTACCAAAATGCCCTAAACCTTATCCCGGGTTTAGATACAGCTTTGTTTAAAGAATAACTTATACTTTTCTAAGTACAACGGTTTCTTCCACTACTGGAATATCCTTTACATCTTGAAAAATGCCACAAGAAACTTGTTTTTTGACCAAGCTTGGTGTGCTCTTTCTTTTTGTCAATGCCTCTATCTCTGGATTTAAAAACTGCATATCTGCTATATTTTTTTTAGTAAAACGCACATATGTATCTCATGTTGTATGAGTTAGGATTATTTTACTCTAATTTAAAAAAGAATTTACCTTAAAGTGTGACAAACAAAATAAACTACATACTAATAAGGAAATACGTTTTAATACATGCATAAAGAATCGGTCTTTACTAATTTAATACGGGAACATCAGGGGCTTTTGTACAAGGTAACTTCTATCTATACAGATAATAAACAAGACCAAGAGGACCTATTTCAAGAAGTGGTCTATCAACTTTGGAAATATTTCGATTCGTTTCGGAATGAATCCAAAATTACAACGTGGATGTACCGGGTTGCCATGAATACCGCTATAAGCCACTTAAAAAAAGTAAAAAGAAGACCAGATTCGGCCTCAACTGCAGATATGGTGGTTACCATAATAGAACCAGATGTTGATGAAGAATATGAAGTGCGATTACGATTGTTATATACGCATTTAAAACAGCTTAACCATTTAGACAAAACCTTGATATTTCTTTTGTTGGAAGATAAAAGTTATAAGGAAATAGCTGAAATAACAGGCTTAAAGGCAAGTAATGTAGGAACACGTATTTCAAGAATCAAACAGAAATTAAAAACAAACATGATAAAATCTTAACCTATGGAAATAGAAGAATTACAATCTGCCTGGGTGCAAATGAGTAGCCAACTTGAACAACAGAAAAAATTAACCGACGAAATCATATTAAATATGACCAAAGAAAAATATCAGAACAAATTTAAAACGGTAACTATCTATGAAACTATAGGGGCACTAATTTGCTTTGGCATTGCCCTAGTAATTCTTGTGAAATTTGGGGAGTTAAATACTTGGTATCTAAAGCTTTGTGGCATCCTCACCTTAGCCTATATGATCATACTTCCCGTAATGGTTCTTAAGGCATTAAAAGACCTTAAAAGTATTGATATTTTAAACGGGTTATATAAAGATAATTTGGCCCGTTATATAAAAAGAAAGAACCGTCTTTTACGTATGCAACAATGGGGAATGGTAATTGGAATTGTTGGTATGCTATTTATTTTACCAACATTCTCAAAAATTAGTTCTGATAAAGATATATTTATGGAAGGCTTAAAAACGCTTCAATGGATATTTCTAACTGTGGTCTTAGCAGCAACCATTTGCTTTTGCTTATGGGGATATAAGGCTTATGTTAAACTCACCAAATCTGCTCAAAAACTATTAACGGAGTTAGAGTAAACTATTCTGTCAATTTCTTCTGGATGTAATTTAAAATCAACATCCAGTTCATTTTTAATAGGAGAGATGCCGTAGGGACATTATCATCCTCTATAGCGGCAATTATGGATTCATGTTGGTTGTCAGATTTATTGTAGAAAGAATCATCGTTGGTAAAGGCTCTTTCATAAAAGAAAATTCGGGTTTTTAAATCATTCAGAATTTGCAAGGCCAAATCGTTCTCATAACCTCTGGCAAGCAACCTATGAAATTCCAAATCCGCTTGAATTCTTGTTACGGCATCTGGAGCCTGTTCAAATACTTCTTGCTGTTTTTTCAACTGCTCAATATCATCTTTGGTAAATTCAGTGTTTTCAATGGCCATTACCTCAAGATTTGCAACTAGGCCATATAGGTCTTCAGCCTCCTTAACATCTAGCTCTGCAATGATAAACCCCCTATTGGGAACGGCCTTAATAATATGTGCTTGCTGCAATTGTGCCAACGCCTCTCTAATAGGTGTAACACTAACATTCAAATGACGTGATAGGGCTGCCAAATTAATGGTCTTTCCCGTTTGTAGCGACCCGGTAATCATTTGTGAAAGGAGATAATCCCGTACTTGGTCCCGTAAATTTACTTTTACCAACATGGGTCAAAAATAATATATCGTTTATGATTATAAGCGAACAATTTAAGGTTTTCGTATACCTATATGTCCATTTTATTAAGAAAGGCATAATTTAAAGCAAAATTATTCGTTTTTAATGCTCAACCCTACAAGCAAACAATATGAAAAAAGTAGCATTTCACGTAAAAAAAATATCCGTAGTCCTTTCTGCATTATTCATTGCCTATAGTTGTAGTGATGATAATTCCATGGACGATGAGGCGGTATTTACAGAAACAGAATTAAAAGCGGTCCTGACCACAGATGATTATTTGGACGGTGTTGACCTTGCGCTGTATAACATGTCATCTGCCCAAGGCACTTCGGGAAAATCTTCCAACGAAGACTGTTATACCACTGAATATACAGATACTGGGTATACCGCAGTCTTCAACAATTGTGTATTAAATGGATCGGACCAAGTAAACGGTACGCTGACCGTAACCTATGATATGCAAAGTGAAGAAGGTTCGTTTACTGCAACATATGTTGATTTCTATATTGGAAAAATCAAAATTAACGGTACCCGTTCCTATATGTTCAGTTCCGGTACCAATGAAAGTGCCATTAGCTTTGAAGTTTCTAGCGATATTACCGTGGAAATGGAAGATGGTTCCATAATTGCCGATAGCGGTACTAAAAGTACCACCATCACTTTTGATGAGAACGCTACCTATAGTGTTACGGGAGAGTGGACCGTAGTTTATGAAGGAAATACGTATGATATTAAAGTAAATTCACCGCTTACAAGTAATTTAGGATGTACCTATGTAGCCGCGGGTGATATGGACATTTCTAAAAACGGATTGCAGGTAAATGTAAATTTTGGAAATGGTGATTGTGATGATTTAGCCGTTATAACATACCCTAATGGGGTAGAGGAAGAAATAACACTGCAAGATTAGAAGATATATTCTAATAGTTAAAAAGGGATAAGACTTGTTGGTCTTATCCCTTTTTTTAGCTAATTCAAAGAATTATTTAAAATTCTTAATGTGTAAACTGCCTACTGGCTACCCATTGTACTCGCTTACTTGTCTTAAAGCTTGAAAAGAATGTGTTTCTTCTTGTTTCCGTTGGTGTGTTTCTAATAAAAGTTCTCATGATGTTCGTTTTTAAATCTGGTGATTAGTCAGATGGATTAATGATTGATTGTTTTTTGATGTGATGTGTAATGAATCTTAATGTGTAAACTGTCTGCTAGCTACCCATTGTACTCGCTTACTTGTCTTAAAGCTTGAAAAAAAGGTGTTTCTTCTTGTTTCCGTTGGTGTGTTTCTGATAAAAGTTCTCATGATTGTTCGTTTTTAAATCTGGTGATTAGTCAGATGGATTAATGATTGATTGTTTTTTAATGTGATGTGTTATGAATGTTAATGTGTAAACTGTCTGCTAGCTATCCATTGAACACGTTTACTGTTTTTAAATGCGGTTAAAAAAGTATTTCTTCTAGATTCCGTTGGTGTATTACTAATAAAAGTTCTCATGATATATTGTTTTTAATTGATGATTAATAATTCTGTTATACTTACTAGACGAGCAATGATATTTTTTGTTACGGTACTATGCATAAAAAGGTACCATTTTTAACAATTTAATAAATATCTAATAGGATAAAATATTGATATACAGTATTTTAATTTTTTTATAAAATTTAAATTTTAACAATTTAAAATGTATACCAGAAAGGAATTAGCTATTATACCTGAATATTGTAGTCTAAAAATGTAAAAACAAGGACCCACATGTAACTTAAAATTGAAATTAACTTTAAGTCTTTTAAAACTTTGGCAGTTTGGATGCCGGTAATGCTAAATAATTGAAATACAAATCATATCTTTGTAGAACTTTAAAGGGATGCAATTAATATCTGCAATGACCTTACAACAAATGACATCGTAGTTAACCCATAAGCTTTCCATTGGTTATCCACGTCACTACGTATTTCAATCCCTTTATAATAAATCTATTATTATCATTAAAATTACGAATGGCAAAATCGCAACAAACATTTAATAAAACTGAAAAAGAAAAAAAACGCTTAAAGAAGCGAGAAGAAAAGAAGAAAAAAATGCTTGCTCGTAAAGCAGCGGCAAAAGAAAGCGGTACCTCTGGTATTCCTTTAGCTTATGTGGATTTCAACGGTAACTTGGTAGACACTCCACCAGACCCGGCAATGAAAGTTGAGATAGAAGCAGAAGATATCGTTTTGGGTATTCCTAAGAAAGAAGAAGGAGATGTTGAAGAATTTGATCCTGTAAGAAACGGTAAGGTTTCGTTCTTTGATACTTCTAAAGGCTTCGGTTTCATAATAGACTCAGAAAACAACGAGAAATATTTTGTCCATGTAAGTGGTCTTATAGATGAAATCATGGAAAACGACAAAGTTTCCTATGAGCTTGAAAAAGGCATGAAGGGCATGAATGCCGTTCGTGTAAAGAAAATCTAGTACATAAAATTTTTAATGGCAACAATGCAACGTAATACCGTTCTGGTCGTATTGTCATTTTTTGCCATTTACTTCATTTGGGGCTCTACCTTTTTATGGAATAAAATTGCAGTAACGGAATTACCTGCCTTTATGTTGGCAGGTATTCGTTTTTTTACCGCCGGTTGTTTAATTTTTATCATATCAAAACTACTAGGCTTCTCCTTAAAAATTACTAAGCAGCAATTTAAAAACACTTTCATTGCAGGCTTTCTATTTCTAACTTTTGGAAATGGGGTAGTGGTATGGGCATTAAATTATGTAGATAGCGGGTTTGCCGCTTTGGAGATTTCCGCTCAACCCTTGGTGGTCTTGTTAATGATGCGCATTTTACAGGGTAAAAAAATACAACCTATGTCCGTCATTGGGGTCATTTTAGGTGTTTCAGGTATTTTTCTGTTGGTTAGTCAAAAAACCATTATTACCCAAGAAGGTGCCCTATTAGGTATGGCACTTATATTTCTGTGTATGTTAAGCTGGTCCTACGGCAGTTTGTTTGTAGGTAAGGCTATTCTGCCCAAGAATTTTTTTGTGAATACCGGTTATCAAATGATTTCCAGTGGTATTTCTCTTCTAGTTATTAGTACACTACTTGGCGAGGTTTGGTCTTCACCGTCCGTATGGAGTCTTCGTGTACAATGGTCTATGGTTTTGTTAATTATATTTGGTAGCATCGTTACTTTTACTGCCTTTAACTACCTTTTGCGCTTTGTTTCTCCAGAGAAAGTTGCTACTTCTTCTTACGTAAACCCTATTATAGCCATGATATTAGGCTGGTATTTTTTAAATGAACAAATTACTTTACAGTCTATAGTGGCATCTACAGTGCTTTTGACCGGGGTATACTTTATAAACACAAAAAAAAGATTAACGGTTTTCTCCAGGTTTTCCGGTAAAAAAATTCCTAAATAATATCTGTATTCAATTGTATAGGTTCTACCTCTCCGGGTTGCATTTGTCCTAATTTTATAGTCCCTATCCTTACACGAACAAGTCGTAATGTTGGGAAACCAACCGCAGCAGTCATTTTACGCACCTGTCTAAATTTACCCTCGGTCAAGATAATACGGATCCATGATGTTGGTCGGTGTCTTCCTAAGCGTATTTTGGAATTTGCTATGGGCAAATCAGGACTTGTTTTTAAACAGGAAACCTTGCAAGGCTTAGTTCTATATTTGGTACCAAAAATGCCAATTTCAACTCCTTTGGATAATTCTAAAACAGCTTGTTGGTCAATGAGTCCGTCTACCTGCGCTAGATACTCTTTTTCTATTCCTTTACGGTTAATGGTATCACTCAACAAACCATCTGTTGTCATTAGCAACAGACCCTCTGATTTTTCATCCAAGCGGCCAATGGGCATAATGTCCTTTGCAAAAGGATAAAGCTCGCTCAAAAACTTCTTTTTACGCAATTGCCGTTCTTCGTTTGATGACATCTGACTCAATATTCCAAACGGCTTGTACACTTTAAAATGGGAATTTTTCATTTTTTTGTATAATCTGCCAAAAATTGATTACCAATGGTCGCAAAAGATACCCTTTTTAACCCATGAATTAGTAATCTACTACTGATAATGTTACCTTTGCAACTTCCAGAAAAGATTTTATGCAAGAGACAGTTTTTGAACTAAAGGATAAGAAAACCGACAAAGAACTATATAGCTACCAACAGGGTGCTATTCAACAAATTTTTGACAAGTTCGATTCTGAACGTGAAGATTACCATCTTTTATACCAATTGCCTACCGGTGGAGGTAAAACTGTTATATTCTCAGAAATAGTAAGACAGTACCTTAAGAACCACAATAAAAAGGTGTTGGTAATGACCCACCGTATTGAACTTTGTAACCAAACCTCTGAAATGCTTACCAATTTTGGAGTAGTCAATAAAGTGGTAAACAGCAAGGCCAATTTAGATGACCAAGATCGCTATAGCTGTTATGTAGCTATGGTGGAAACGTTGAACAATAGATTAAACGATGACCAATTGGATATTTCAGATGTTGGTCTGGTAATTATTGATGAGGCCCATTACAATTCATTTACAAAACTCTTTAAGTTTTTTGAAAATTCATTTGTACTTGGGGTTACGGCAACTCCATTAAGTTCTAACAAGGACTTGCCAATGAACAAAAACTATGACGAGCTGATTCCCGGGGAAAGCATTGAGAATCTAATAGAAAATGATTTCTTGGCAAGGGCAGAGGTTTTTCATTATGATATGGGGCTAACTTCATTGGAAGTTGGTTCTAATGGTGATTATACTGTGAAATCGTCTGCGGACCTTTATACTAGTCCGGCAATGTTGAATAAGTTGTTAGAGGCTTATTCAAAACACTCCAAAGGCAAAAAAACCTTGATTTTCAACAATGGTATTGAAACTTCTATACAAGTATACCATACCTTCAAGGCCGTGGGTTTGCCCATAATGCACTTGGATAATACAGCGACTAAAAAGCAACGTAAACAAATTCTTAGATGGTTTAGGGAAACACCCGATGCTATCTTAACTTCTGTAAGTATTTTGACCACAGGTTTTGATGAACCTACTATTGATACTATTATTCTTAATAGGGCAACAAAATCACTTACCCTATACTATCAAATGATCGGTAGGGGTTCTAGGGTATTGAACAATAAGTCTAAATTTACCGTTATAGATTTAGGTAACAATTTATACAGATTTGGTCCATGGGGTGCTGATCTGGATTGGGGCGCCATTTTTAAATCGCCCAATTACTACATGGATCGCATTCGTGACGACGAAGACATTGAAAGCGATTTTAAACTAGACCTATCCGAAGAAGTTAAGGCGGAATTCAAAAATTCCAAGGAAACGTATTTTGATATTAAAGAGACATACGAGACAGCCACATTTGCAGGAGAATCGTCTAAAGTTGTATTGGAACGCTCTATAGCCCAACATGCATATATGTGCATTGAAAATAGCGAAGATGTATATGATGCCATTGCTCTGGCAAAGCTACTAAAAGAAGATATTGATAATAGAATTCATGTTTATGGCAAGTGCATTAGTAAAAGCACCTATAATTTTTTAAGCTGGTTAAAAGAAGATTACCAAAAGAAATTAAACGCTTATTTACGTGAGAATTTTGACAAGGTCTTTGAAGATATACATGGTCATCCACCAGAGGATTAAATAATACAAAATAAAAAAGGGCTGTTCTTTAAAGAACAGCCCTTTTTACTTAAAAGATTTTTTAGTCTTCCCTATAATTTAATTATATTGTGGTGTAGGGTTCATCAACGGTAATCGTGGCTTTACTATTGGTAATTCTAACATTAATATAGAACTCAGCTTGTTTGGGTTTTCTGTAATTTTCCAATAAAACTTCATTACCAACTTTTAGTAATTCGCCGGTACTAAAATCTTTAAAAATTTCTTACACGAAGTTTTGGTCTAAAAAAAATAGATACATTACAATTCTCCATATAATTCTGCATGAAGAACTTCAATTATGTGAACTATTTTTATATAATCCTCATGAGGGAATAATATTACAATTAATCGATTAATTCTTTCAAAACTAACTTTTAGTATTAGATTTAACCAATCAACTATAACAACCAAATACATGCGAACTTTACTCAGTTGCATTCTTTTCTTATGCATTACAATTGCCTACTCACAAACAGAATTTATAACTACCTGGAAAACAGATAATCAGGGAGTATCGGAAGATAATCAGATTACGATTCCTACTTTCCCTGGAGAGACTTATGACTACACAGTAGATTGGGGCGATGGTAATACAGATGCAAATATCACGGGAGACATTACTCATACATATTCCGAACCGGGAATATATCAACTAGCCATTGCGGGAACATTCCCAAGGATTTATTTTAATGAATCTGGAGACAGAGAAAAAATATTGAATATTAAACAATGGGGTGAAATTAATTGGAGTTCTATGGAATCTGCTTTTGCCGGATGTTCTAATTTATCGGTAGGAGCCAATGACGCGCCTAACTTGTTAAATGTTACGAGTCTAAGAAAAATGTTTTTCTATTGCAACTATGGTTTTGATTTTTCAGGAAATCGTGAGTTTTCCAATTTCAATGGAGTCGAGAACTTTAATACTTGGAATGTGAGTACAATTACTGATATGTCCAACCTGTTCGACAAATCTGCCTTTGGTCAAGATATATCCACTTGGAATGTCAATAATGTAACAGACATGTCCTACCTTTTTTTTAGCACTCAGTTTTTCAATCATGATATCAGTAACTGGAATGTGGGTAATGTGGTGAATATGATAGGTACATTCGGTTCTTCTTCTTTTAAGCAAGATGTCACTGGTTGGGATGTTAGTAATGTCACCCATATGGATTTTATGTTCAATAGCACCTATTTTGACCAAGATATTTCGAGTTGGGACGTTAGCAATGTCACCTCTATGCGGCATATGTTGAGTCAATGTAGTTTTAATCAAGACATTTCAACATGGAATGTTAGTAATGTGGGCGATATGTCCAATATTTTTGATGACAATGACTTGTCAAGAGAAAACTATGATAAAATATTAATTGCTTGGAGTCAATTACCCTACATACAAAATGCAGTTACTTTAGGAGCAAAAGACGTACAATATTGTGCAAGTAAAGATGCTAGAGAAGTTTTAACAAACATAAATGGTTGGAATATTATCGATCAAGGGGAGAATTGCGAAGAAGAAAAGGCATTTATAACTACTTGGAAGACAGATAATCCCGGTCCCTCAGAAAATAATCAAATTACAATACCAACAAATCCTAGGGAGGTTTACAATTATAATGTGGATTGGGGCGATGGCACTACTGATACAAACATTACCGAGGATATTACCCACACTTATGATGAATCCGGAATTTATCAAGTTTCTATAACCGGAAGGTTCCCACGAATATACTTCAATAATAGCGGTGAACCTTTTCCCGTTCAATATCCCCAAAAAATAGCTGATACAAAAAAGATTATTTCAGTGGATCAGTGGGGTTCAAATCGTTGGAAATCTATGGAATTTGCCTTTGCCGGCTGTTCAAATTTGGATATTACGGCAACGGATGTGCCGGATTTTTCAAAAGATATTATGTTCTCTTACATGTTTTATAACTGTTCTTCGCTATTGGGTAATGAAAGCATGTCACAATGGGATTTAAGCCCTACCTCGATGACTACTTCTGGCATGTTTTCTGGGGCTACTCAATTTAACCAGCCAATAGGCAATTGGGATGTTAGTAATATTCGTTATTTAGACAAGATGTTCGAAAATGCTACTTCTTTTAACCAAAATTTGGAACACTGGAACATTAGCAAAGTAGAAAATATGGATGCCATTTTTGATGGTTCAGGATTATCCATAGCAAACTATGATAAAATCTTAAACGCTTGGAGTACACTACCAAATTTAATAGAGAACGTAAAATTAGGGGCAACAAATATTAATTTCTGCAACAGTACTGAGGCAAGACAAAATCTTATAAACAACTACAATTGGGAAATTAATGATGCAGGTAATGATTGTTCATCAACTTATTTTATTACCACATGGAAAACCGATAACCCTGGTGTTTCTGAGGATAATCAGATTACGATTCCTACTTTCCCTGGAGAGACTTATGACTACACGGTAGATTGGGGCGATGGAACTTCCGATTCTAATGTAATAGAGGATATCACACATACATATACTATTCCTGGAACTTATACAGTGAAAATTAGTGGTGTGTTTCCTAGTATTTTATTTGGAAAATCTGAAGGAACAATAGACAACTATAAATTAATCACAATAGAACAATGGGGCGATATTGAGTGGACGTCTTTTAAATTTGCATTTTCTAGATGTAAAAATTTACAAATTTATGCAACAGATATTCCTAATTTGGAAAATGTAAATTCCTTAGAGGGTGCATTTTATAAATGCGTTAATCTTATTGGTAATGACTCCATGAACTCTTGGGATATTTCAAATATTACAGACATATCATTAATGTTCCGTGATGCTACATCTTTTAACGCTGATATAGGAAATTGGGATTTATCAAATATTGAAGTTATGGAACAAATGTTTCGTGGCGCATCATCATTTAATAAAGATATTGGGAATTGGAAATTTCCGAAGGTAACATCGTTAGGTTGGATGTTTGATGGAGCAACAAATTTCAATTCAGATTTAAGTAGATGGGATGTAAGTAATATAACAAGTATGCTCTATTTATTTCAATATGCAGAAGCATTTAACCAAGATATTTCAAAATGGAATGTTTCAAGTGTGAGTAGTATGGAATATATGTTCCGGAGTGCCAAATCATTCAATCAGAATATTACAAACTGGGATGTAGGTAGTGTCAAATCAATGCAAAGTATGTTTTCATTTGCTATATCCTTTGACCAAAATTTAGGTTCTTGGAATATTCAAAATGTTATTGCTCTTGAGAACTTTTTTGATCAAATAAATATATCACAAGAAAATTATGATGCAACCCTGAATGGTTGGGCTAATCAAACAGTAGTTCCTAATAATATTAATTTCAATGGAGGTTCAAGCAAATTTTGCAATTCTAATACATCAAGACAACTACTAATTGATAAATTTTCATGGAATATTACAGATGGAGGAGCAATGTGCTACGAATCTGTTGCCGTAAAAAAAATAATTTTAATCGATGCTACCAATGATCAAGCTCTTTATACATTAAAAAATAATTCTCATGTTAACTTAGAATCTGTTCCAAATGATTTTTTCAATTTTAAAATTGAATCGACCGATAATGTAGCTAGTGTCAAAATGGAATTGATGGATGAAATTAACTTGGTAAAATCTGCCAATATTGGTGATTTTACTTTTTTTGGGCAAAATGGCAATGATTATTTAGGTAGAAATCTGAAAACGGGTAATTATACACTTATGGTTACCCCATTTAGTGGTTATAATTTAACAGGAACTCAAGGCGCTACCTATGTTTTAAATTTTAAGATATTGAAAGGAGTTTCTAGACCTTTCATTACCACTTGGAAAACAGATATGCCTGGAACTATAACAGATAGTCAGGTTATTATTAGGACTATTCCAGGAGAGGATTATTATTATGATATTGATTGGGGAGAAAATGCCATATACCAAGGTGTTTCTGGAAGTGTTAGCTACAACTATAAAGAACCTGGAACTTACACCATAAAAATTTCTGGCAGGTTTCCAGGAATACTTGAAGAGAGGTTTGTTGATGGTGGTAAGCTTGTTAGTATTGAACAGTGGGGCGATATAGATTGGTCTACTATGGAGGGGGCATTTTCAGGTTGTAGAAATCTTGACGTTAACGCAACTGATACTCCAGACCTATCAAACGTAAAAAACATGGCAAGAATGTTTCTAAACTGTTCTAATCTTATAGGAAATGAAAATTTTAATTTATGGGAAACAAAAGAAGTAGTAAACATGACCGAAATGTTTAAAGGTGCTAATAATTTTAATCAAAATATTGGCAACTGGAATGTAGGTGAAGTTTTGTACATGAATGGAATGTTTTCAGATGCATTAAATTTCAATCAACCGATAGGTAATTGGAATGTTTCTAATGTTTTAGATATGGAAAACATGTTTAAAAATGCAGTAAACTTTAATCAACCTTTAAATGATTGGAATGTATCTAACTTGACAAATGCCAAAGAATTATTTTATGGCGCATTATTATTTAATAAAGATTTAGATGATTGGGATGTTGGAAATGTTGTAAATATGGAGGGTATGTTTTCCGGTGCAAAAGATTTTAATAAAGAAATAGGATCTTGGAATACCAGTGCAGTCACAAGCATGAATAATTTGTTTTATGATGCAAATAGTTTTGATCAATCCATCAGTGATTGGGAAGTAAGTAATGTTACAAACATGCAAGCCATGTTCCATGGTGCTACAAATTTTAATCAAAATATTGGGAACTGGGATGTAACGAATGTTTTGGATATGTCATATATGTTTGAGAGTGCTACGGCATTCTCTCAAAATCTTGGTAATTGGGATTTACAAAAAGCTATTAGTTTAGAAAACATGTTTGACAATGCCGGTATTAGTCAGAAGGATTACGACCATACCTTAAATGGTTGGGCTTCAAATCCCAATCTTCAGCGAAACGTTAAGTTCAACGCAGGAAACAGTACTTTTTGTGATGGTGAAATTGCTAGAAAAAAAATTATTGAAACATACAATTGGCAAATAAAAGATGCAGGTAGGGATTGCCCCTTTATAACCATTTGGAAAACCGATAACCCAGGTATTTCTGAGGATAATCAAATAACTATTCCTACATTTCCATGGGAAACCTACAATTATACGGTGGATTGGGGAGACGGCACCACTGAATCAAATTTTACAGGTGATGCAACGCATACTTATTCAGTTGCTGGAACTTATCAAATATCTATAACTGGACAATTTCCAAGAATATATTTTAATAATTCTGGTGACAAAGAGAAGCTTATTTTAGTAAATCAATGGGGAGCAATAAATTGGTTTTCCATGCGCAATGCATTTGCTGGTTGTGCAAACTTAGATATTACCGCTATAGACACCCCGAATTTAGATATTGTAGATGATATGCAATCTATGTTTTCTGGTTGTAATGCATTAATAGGGAATGATAGTTTTAAAGATTGGAATGTAAGTAACATTAAAAGAATGGATTATCTATTTTCTTCTGCATCACTATTTAATCAAGATATAGGTAACTGGAGTATGAATAATGTTACAAGTATGGAAGCAATGTTTTTAAGAGCATCTTCGTTTAATCAATACATTGGGAATTGGAACCTATCTAATGTTGAAAATATTAGAGCACTGTTTTATGAAGCCTCATCTTTCAATCAAGATATAAGTAATTGGAAACTTTTAAAAGTGACTAGTTTTGAAGTCCTTTTTAGGAGTGCCTCCTCCTTTAATCAAGATATTAGTAATTGGGATGTGAGCAATATTATGAATATGGGTAGTGCTTTTTATGGTGCTTCTTCTTTCAATCAAGATATTGGTAATTGGAATGTAGCTAACGTAACAAATATGTCCGAGATGTTTAAAGAAGCAACTTCTTTTAATCAAGATTTAAATAATTGGGATGTCGGTAAGGTTACTGATATGACCGCAATGTTTCTAAGGGCATCTTTATTCAATGGTAAGATTTCGTCATGGAATGTTTCTAATACCATGAGTATGAACTACATGTTTTATGAAGCTAATAACTTTAATGGGGATATGAGTAATTGGGATGTTTCTAAAGTATCAGATATGGCCTCAATGTTTTTTAACACGGCCTTGTCCAATGAAAACTATGATAAAACCCTCATTGGTTGGTCAAATCAAACATCATTACAAAATAGTGTAGTTTTTGACGGTGGGGATAGCCAATATTGCGAATCTGAAGAAGCTAGGCAATATCTGATAGATACGTACGGCTGGATTATCAATGATGGAGGCAAAGTGCCCTTCTGCAACGAAGACACTGATTTAGACGGAATTTTAGATCATAACGATTCTTGTTTAGATACAAGACCAAATGTTATGGTAAACGAAAGTGGTTGTGAAATAATTGCTGCAGATGCCATTTTGGTTTATGGCGCAACACCAACTTGTCCGGGAGAAGCAAATGGAAGTATTTCAATTTCAAATGCGCTAACTGATTATATTTTTAATATAGCTGTTGCAGGCCCAGTTTCAACAGACTATAATGAGATATCGTTAAATGAGAATTTAGAAGTAACCAATCTCACCACTGGTTTGTATACGGTCACTATTTCTATTCCAGATATATCGTATTCTCAAACCTACGGCATTCAAATTAACGAAGTCGGCTCAATCTCAGGAAAGCGAGAAAGTTTAAATACCGCTGCTAAAACGGCAACTTACAATGTGGAGGGTAGCTATACGTATATTGTTGATATAAACGGAGAACTAAAAAATTTCAGCTTTACATCTAATGGAAAAAATGAAATTCAATTATCGGATTTATCTGAATTCAATGCAATCTCCATTACAGGAGAAAGTGACTGCCAAGGGATGGTTACCGATTCATTTGCCTTTTCAGATACTGTTATAATGTTTCCAACAATTACTTCGGGAGAAGTATTTATCCAAGGGTACGAAGAATCAAGTACCGTGTTGGTTTATGACTTATCGGGTAAGCTTGTACTAAGTAAAACACTTTCAGGGCAAGGCGCTAATTCAATAGACTTACAAGCGTTAGAAGCAGGTATTTATCCCACAGTAATTCAAACAAAAGAAAATTCAAAAACCTTTAAGATTATAAAACAATGATATATAAAACATTAAAATACTTTACAGGTCTTGCATTGATTCTTGCATGCTTAAATTCCTGCGATAAAAGCACTCCTGAAGAGACCGAAAAACAGATAGACAAAACGGTTCCTACTAAAGTAACGGGCACTATACCTGTTAATGGCGAGCCTTGTGTAGAATTTGAACCTATTCCAAATGATGATACTAAAGTCTCTATTTTATTTAAGTGGAATACTGCGCAGTATGTAGTTAATTATGAACTTGAAGTTTTATTAGGTAATGAGCAAATTGCGACAACTATGGTAGGTGGTCAAGAAGCTACGGTTACTTTGGATAGAGGCAAAACCTATACTTGGACAGTGACTTCTAAAAATGAATTTGGCGCTACGGAAAGTGATACATATTCTTTTACCACTCCTGGTTTAGCCGAAGGTAATTATGCACCTTATGCGGCAGAAATCAATACTGAGTTTAATACTTTAGCGCAGTTGTTAACTGTAAACTGGATTGGAACTGATGAAGATAACGACCTTTTAACCTACGATGTAACTATAACCGAAAATGAATCGGTAATAATTGAAGAAACTGACATAGCGGAAAATAGTATATCTGAAATTGCATATAGTTCTGGTGCCGAATATAGTATTAAAGTTACTTCTAAAGATAATACAGGTAGCTTTTCGGTTTCAGAAGTAACCGTTAATGCTCCCGAATAGTTTTCGAATTAAACAAAAGAGCTCTGATAATAAAATCAGAACTCTTTTATGCTTGCTACTAAAACTTCTCTAAAACCTCACAGAAACCTTTCCTCTTAAGTAAAACGGAGTTCCGGGGGTAAAATGAATTTCTTCGACCGATGCGGTTTCATTGAATAATCTACTTTCTGTAGCGAACTGTGTTTCGTTCCACTCTGTATCAAATAGGTTTTCTGCGATTACACCAACTGTCCAGTTTTTAATATGGTAGTTTAGGTGTAGGTCCGTCACAAAATATCCTTCTGCAACAATACTATTGTCTTCGTTCGCAGCTCTATCGCCCAAATATCTATAATTCAAATTCCCAGAAAAATTGCCTAAATCGGTAATTGATAGTCCGCCTACTGCCGTGAAATCCGGCGCAAGGGGAATATAGTCTTCACCATCCGTTTCTTCTGTACTTCTTGCATAGGTGTAGTTAACGTCACTATACAGATACAACCAATTCAATACTTGATAACGACCACCTAGTTCAAGCCCCAATCTACGTGTTTTACCACTTGGCTCAACAATACCTGCATCACCTACGTAAACAAATTCTTGATCTAATAGCAGTCCCCACAAAGTGGCATTTAACACCAACTTATCTGCAGGTTTAATAATGGTTCCTAAATCTACGCCATAAGCGGTCGGTAATACATCCCTACCTTCGTTTGCCGTAACTACACGTGTATCGTTAGAATGAAAACCTAATCCTGTCTTTAAGAATAGCTGCCAATTTCTGTTTACCGAGTATAGTGTATTCAACTTAGGACTCACTTTGGCCTTACTTTCACTTTTATTGTCGTAAAGCTCGCTTAGCTTGTTCTCATAGTCGAAGTTGAAATAATCTAATCGTACAGACGGATTAAAGGTCCAGTTTCCTGTTTTATATTCCGCATCCACAAAACCGTACATATTGGTTTCATCTACGTCGCCAAATGCATATTGCTCCAACACTGTTTTTCTGTTTAACGTATGCTCTAGTGTTACATCATCTACATTATCACTTCTAAAGCCTACACCAGCAGAATAGCTAACGATATCATCTTCACCTACAGTTATATTGATCTGTTCAAAAACAGTTTCAGTTCCCATAATCGTTCGATCTTCATACTGTCGTATTTGATCGCCATTTATTGGGTCTTCTAAAAAGAAGGTGAAATTGGAGAACAATTCAAAATCATACTTGCTTATAAAAGCCCTAGTTTTTAAGAACTGGTCTTCACCCAAAAATTTTGTGTGGTTCAACATTACATTGGTTCTACTGGTTTGTCCTCCTTCGGTATCGTCAATGGCGCCAAACCTACCTATTACGTTTTGATCTACAGCTCTTTGTGGAATTTGACCCGAAGCATCCCATTTACTTTGAAAATGAGAGGCAGTTAACGTAAGTTCTTCCTTACCTATATCCCTATAATTATATCGTCCTAACACATTTATTCTATTGAAGTTTTGTGGGGAATCAAATGGTCCGGCCGTAAGATATACTTCAGAGGCTAGGTATGCATCGCTTTTACCATCTTCCAATACCTTAAAAAGCCCCACGAATCTATTAGTATTAAACTGTCCGGCTTCATAAGACACCATGCTTTCATCTATGCTTTTCTTCAAGCTTAAATCTACGTAACCGGCAGTATTAAAATTACCTTGATCAGCATAATATAATCCTTTACCAAAATTTATATTATTTATAGTTTCCGGTATGACAAAGTGTAAATCGGCATAACCTTGACCATGCGCATGTGATACCATATTCACTGGCATACCATCAACACTAATGGCTACATCTGTACCGTGATCAATATCAAATCCTCTTAAGAAAATCTGCTCTGCTTTTCCGCCACCTGCGTGCTGACCAATTAATAATCCCGGTACTTTTCTCAAAATTTCCTGTGATGACTTTACCGGATCGTTCTGTATATCAATTTTTACAATTCTATTCATGGCATCAACTTTAGAAATTACTTCTACTTGATCTAAATTGATGCTTGATTCCTCTAAAGCAATTTGTACATTTTCATTGAAATGTTTAGGTTCAACAACCAACACAAAGGTTTTGAATCCTAAGTTTGAAAAATAGACAGAATCGTTTACCTGTGTTGAAGGAAGTGAAAATGACCCTGATAAATTGGTATGACTATGTTGCCCGCTAGTCCGATTAAAAATTCCCACATTTTCTAAGGCTACACCATTATTATCTGTCACTTTTCCTTTTAAGCTCTGTGCCCTAATGGTTGTGGATACTAATAATAAGGACAGTACGGGTAACAGCCTTAGTGCCCACTTACAGCTATATTTCATTTTTCTAGGTTAAAGATTGTCTTTTACCTACTTACGTGAAAAATAGAATTTGGTTTTAACGGCATGCAAATTTATATTAGACCCATACTTTCTAAATCTTTCAAAAGTGATTAATTCACTTATTTTTCAAACATTTTTTACTTCCTATTGATAAACGATTATTTACCTGCAATCTTAAAGAAAACAGTATGCCAACCTTAATTATTTTTACTATCTCCATTTTGCATATATGATAAGTTTTTAGGGAGACGAGTTAATAATGATGGATTTAATTTTTGAAATTTGTTTTCCATTAGAAATTATAAAAGTTACGCTATGAATTCACAGATATTATTGACACCCTATCATAAAAACATTCAGTTAAACAATAGAGTCGTTATGGCTCCTATGACAAGAAGTAGGGCTGCAAATGACGAAAATGCACCAACAGAAGACCTGCATGTACCCTATTATACACAGCGCGCTTCTGCCGGACTAATTATTACGGAAGGTTCACAAGTTTCAAAGCAAGCAGTTGGTTATGTAAATACTGCGGGAATACATTCTAAAACCCAAGTAGAAGGATGGAAAAAAGTAACAGAGAGCGTACACGCAGCGGGAGGTAAAATCTTTATTCAGTTATGGCATGTAGGAAGAATGTCGCATCCAGATTTTCATGACGGGGAATTGCCCTTGGCGCCATCTGCCATTAATCCAAATGCAAAATCATTTACTTCTGAGGGTTTTAAGGATACGGTGACCCCAAAAGAAATGACCAAGGATGAAATTAAATCTACGGTCAACGATTTTGTCAATGCGGCAAAGAATGCGGTGGAAGCCGGATTTGATGGAGTAGAAATACATTCCTCCAACGGATACCTGTTTCATCAATTCTTTAATGCTACATCTAACACTAGGACAGATGAGTACGGAGGTTCTATTGAAAATAGAACTCGGTTTTTCTTTGAAGTACTTGATGCCGTAAAAGAAGTTATTCCTCAAGAAAAGATAGGGGCACGCTTTAACCCGTCTTTAGACGGTTTGTTTGGTATGTCCATGGATAAGGAAACAATACCGACTTTTGAATACATCATAAAAAAATTAAACGATTACAATTTGGCCTATATCCATTTATCCGAGCCATTTACGGATGTTTCCGATATACCGTATGCAGTGCAGAACATTGCCCAACATTTTAGACCACTATATAATGGCACCTTAATGATCAATGCAGGGTTTGACCAGAAAAGTGGCAATAAAATAATTGAAGAGGGACACGCCGATTTGGTTGCCTACGGTAAATTATATATTTCCAATCCGGATTTGGTAGCCCGATTTAAGAATGGATACGAATTGGCAGAATGGGATGAGGATACCTTTTATTCAGGAGGTAAAGAAGGGTATTTAGATTACCCAACTTATAAAGAAAAGGAAGAAAAACAACATGCGTAATTAACGTCTGTTAATTCAATTTTAATAATAAAAAATATAGATATGAATTTTACAAGAAATGCAAATGCACAATGGAAAGGTAGCGGAAAAGAAGGTAAAGGAACCTTGTCTACCGAAAGTACGGTTTTAGATAATACACCGTATGCCTTTAACACTAGGTTTGAAGATGCAAAAGGTACCAACCCAGAAGAACTTATTGGAGCGGCCCATGCAGGCTGTTTCTCCATGCAGTTAAGTTTTTTATTGGGAGAAGAGGGCTATACACCAACAACTTTAGACGTAGCCGCAAAAGTGGAATTTAAGGATGGTGAAATAGTAAAAGTTACTTTGAACTTAGTAGGAGATGTTCCTAATGTTGATGAAGAGGAATTCAAGAAAATTGCTCACAAAGCAAAAGAAGTTTGTCCGGTTTCTAAATTACTGAATGCAGAAGTAGAGCTCAATGCTAGTTTATCTTAAACTATTCAACGTTTATATTAAAAGGCGACCAATAGGTCGCCTTTTTTATTTATCGCTATTTGCTTGTTTTATTTTATATAATCTCTATTTCGCTCTAAATCTTCATTCCCTGGTCCGCCTTGGCTATATAATTGATTTTCCTCATCCTTCAACGTTTCTTTAGTTTTGCTTTGCGGTAATTTTCTTCTGGGTACGTCTAAGTCCTTTCCGGTAAAATCTACCTCTTTTTCTCTTTCGTTAAGCTGACTATCATCTCCTTTATCCGTTCTGGTATTCTTAACCTTTTCCCCTAGTGCCTGTAAATCATCTGTAGTTACATCAGAATTATAGCTTGTATTTTTATCTTCACTTTTCATAAGTATTGTTTTATTCATTGAATTGTAAGCTAGTATTTTTAACCATCAACATTTAACACAAACCATTGTTAAATGTGCTTATTTCCAATACATTCCATTCTACATTACTTAAGGCTGTTTTTGGATCAACATATTCTCTGAACAGGTTAACACTCCATATACAATATTGCTAGCTTGCAAAGAAACAATTGAAAATGGAAAATGTATTAGTTGCCGGTGCCAATGGTACTACAGGAAAAAAAATAGTAAATCTTTTAAAAAATTCTCAATACTTTGTTCCTGTGGCCATGGTCAGGAAAGAAGAACAACAAAAGCAGTTTAAAAAAGATAACATTAAAACCGTTTTGGGCGATTTGGAAAAAGACATTTCGCATACGGTTAAGGATATTGACAAAATTATTTTCGCTGCGGGTTCTGGCGGGGAAAAAGTTATTGAAGTTGATCAGGAAGGAGCAAAAAATTTAATTAACGAAGCCAAAAAAGCCAATATTAAGAAATTTGTAATGCTCAGTTCCATGGGTGCAGACAAACCGGAACAATCAGATGAATTACAGGATTATTTGAAAGCAAAACATAATGCAGACGAATATTTAAAATCTACAGCGCTTGTCCATAGTATTGTAAGACCGGGCTCCCTGACTAATGATGGCGGTACGGGAAAAATAAAGCTCCAATCAAAACTTAATGAAAAAGGTGCTATAAGTAGAGATGATGTGGCCCAAACTTTAGTACGATCGCTACATGATGATTCCGCTAAAAATGAAACTTTTGAAATTATTAATGGAGATACATTAATTGGCAAGGCACTTGACGCTGTTTCTGTACATTAATCAACTATAGTATTTAAAAAAGCTAAATTCTTTGAAGAGTTTAGCTTTTTTATTTGTCAATTTTTAAAAGTTAAACGGACATTAATTAGCACCAGAACCATGTTATAAAACAGCTTTTGGTTGTGTATCTTCGTAAAACAAAAACGAACAGGTTATGAAAACTATTATTTCTAGAGTATTTCTATTAGCCATTTTGGGCATTGCTATTTTATCCTGTAAGGATAAAAAACAAGAAAAAGAACAAGAAACTACCAATAAAGTAGCATTGGACAGTACAGATTTGGCGTTATTGGAGCTAAACTTACCGGAAGGATTTAAAATTGAAGTTTTTGCCAGGGGAGTAGATGGCGCACGTTCTATGGCCATGGGTGATGATGGTACTCTATTTGTGGGTACCAGAACAGAAAATAATATTTATGCCATACAAGATACCAATGGGGATTTTAAAGCCGATAATGTTATGGTTTTAGATACTATGGAAGTACCTAATGGTATTGCCATGAGAAACGGAGACCTATATGTGGCACAGGTAGGTAGTCTGTGGAAATATCCAAATATTGAGGATCAACTGGACGGAGAAGTAGAAAAGGAATTAATATATGACGATTTTCCGACGGAATTTCACCACGGATGGAAATATATAGCCTTTGGACCTGATGATAAATTATATGTACCGGTAGGTGCACCCTGTAATATTTGTAACAGAACAGAAGAAGATGAGCGTTTTGCTACCATTACAAGAATGGATCCAGATGGAAGCAATCGTGAAATTTATGCTAGAGGCGTACGTAACTCCGTTGGTTTTACCTGGCATCCTGAAACCAAACAAATGTGGTTTACAGATAACGGCCGTGATATGCTGGGCGATGATATACCACCCTGCGAGCTAAATACCGTTACCGAAGCCGGTCAACATTTTGGTTATCCTTTTTGTCATGGTGGCATTGTAAAAGACCCGGAATTTGGTGATGAACGCCCGTGTTCGGATTTTGTGGAACCTGCATTACAATTGGGTGCCCATGTAGCACCATTGGGTATTAAGTTTTATACCGGTAATATGTTTCCAGCGGAATATCAAGGAAAAGCCTTTATTGCCGAACATGGTTCTTGGAACAGAAGTAAAAAAGTAGGGTACAGAATAATGATGGTAGACATTGAAGATGGTGAGGTAATAAACAGCGAACCTTTCATTGATGGTTGGTTAGATGAAGTAGCCCAAGAAGCATCGGGTAGGCCGGTAGACTTATTAATGTTAAAAGATGGTTCCATGTTAATATCAGATGATTACGGTGATGCTATTTACCGTGTTTCATTTGCTGAAACCGCATTGGCAAATAACTAAAACGTTATTAATTTTTTTATACAAAAAAGGCAGCTAGAAATAGCTGTCTTTTAATTTTATAACTAACTTATTCCTTTACCAAGTAGTATATTTATAGCCTTATACGTTGTACCACAAAAATAAAATTCCATGTACCATTCTAATTCGCGAAGAAATTTTTTGAAGCAAACGGGCGTACTCTCGGTCAGTTCTATACTACCACTATCCGTTCTTCCTCTAGATTATAAGTACAAAATGGGACTGCAATTGTTTACCATTCGTGACGCAATGGCAAAAGATCCCATAGGCAGTATTGCTTACGCACGTAAATTAGGGTATGAAGATGGAGAAATATACGGCTATGATGGTGAAAACGATACGTATTACGGTATAAAATCCAAAGAATTCAGTAATAGATTAGACGATTTGGATTTCACTATTTCCAGCGGGCATTATGATTTTTCCAGTTTATTTAAAGGGCCTAAAGAAAAACTTCAACGCTACGTAGACCAATGTATTATTGGGTCTAAGAACATAAACAGCAAATATATTACTTGGCCATGGTTAGCTCCGGAATATAGGACTATAGAAAATTTTAAAGTACTTACCGATAAATTAAATGTAATAGGTGAGCAGGTAAAAAATGCTGGATTGCAATTTGCCTATCATAACCATGATTTTGAATTTACCGATCACAATGGGGAACAAGGCTATACAATTATTCTCAACAATACAGATGCTGATTTAGTGAAGTTGCAGATGGATATGTATTGGGTAGAACATTCATCACAAAAAAACATTCATTCGCTCATAGAAGAAAACCCAGGTAGATATGTCATGTGGCATATTAAGGATATGGACAAACTTACCCGTGATTATTCTGAAATGGGTAACGGTTCTATAGATTACAAGAGTATATTATCTACAGTAGATAAAAATGATTTACAATATTACTACATTGAACAGGGTAGTAATTTTGCGAAAAATTCTATGCAAAGTATTACTGACAGTGCTAGTTACTTTAAGAAACACCTTCAACGTTACCTTTAAAAAATTATGGCGTATCCAGAAAAAGTATATGTAAACGGAGAAATAAAAAATGCCCAAGATGCTAAAATTTCAGTTTTTGATAGGGGCTTTATTTTTGGTGATGGCATTTACGAGGTTATCGCAAACATAAACGGACGGTTGTTTTATTTTGATGCCCACCTTGACCGATTAAAAGATGGACTGAAAAAAATAAATATTGAGTTTGATGCAAGTTCTTTACCCCACGCAATTAATGCCCTAATATCTGCATCTAATTTAGAGGGTCAAGATTACATGCTCTATATACAAATTACTAGGGGAGTGGCACCTAGAAAACATGCGTACCCTGACAAGGTTACGCCAACCATAATAATGTTCGCATCTCCTAAAACATTGGCAGGCATTAATGACGTAAATGCCAAAGTAATTACAAGAGATGATTTTAGATGGTCTCGTTGCGATATTAAAATGACATCGTTATTAGGTAATGTAATGCTGAACGATGAAGCAAAACAAAATGATTGCTATGAAACCATTATGCACAGAAATGGCGTTTTTACAGAAGGTTCTCACTGTAATCTCTTTTTCGTGAAAAATGGTGTCGTGTATACACACCCAGCAGATGAATTTATTTTAAATGGAATTACCAGAATAGCGGTGATGGAAATTTGCCATGCTTTACATATAGAGGTAAAAGAAATACCAATTAAAACCACCGACTTGGTTCATGTTGACGAAGCATTTCTAACTGGCACCAGTACCCAAATTGCAGCCATTCAACAAATAGATGACCATGTACTTTACACAGGTAATGAAAAAGGCCCCGTTACAAAAAAATTGCAAGAGGCCTTTTTAAAATTAAAGCATACCGTTACTCCACTTTAAAGTAAGTAAAGAATTCATGGGTATTTTCAATGTCCATTAGATTTAAAATATAGCAAACTTCACTTAGATCCGAAAAATCCAATCCGCCTTTGGCTACACTTTCATTTAAATATCTCCCGTCCTTACCATTGTATTTGTTCCCTAAGTGTATAGCTGTATTCCACACCTTTATTAAATGGTCGTCATGTATTTTAGATTCCCAGTTCACTTTGCCCTTAGATTTAAGTCCCGGTGTGCCATTGCCTACCGCATTGCCATCGGGTATTTTATGATAATCAGTTACTGTTTGTGTGTACTTTAACTTCGTTGGTTCGGTAACAGATTCGTTCCAATCACTATGCTGAACTACATGTATGTTCTCCTTTATTTTGATTGATGGATTTTGATGCGATAATTGCTTTACCCAATCTGCAGTAAAATCGGACTGACCCGCTTCGGCAACCCATACATCTCCACCGTTTTTAATGGTCTTTGATACCAATTTTGCGATTTTTTCTACAGATGCTTCCCAGTTTTTATCGGCATCTGTCCAATTTTCGTTGAACGCCAATTTCATTAACTCATTTGGCGGAACATATAACCCTTCTTGAATACCATAAGTACCGGCAACAGCATAATAATTAAGGTCCTTATAATCTGGGTGTTTCAATAGCGTTGCCAAACCAGCCGCTGTGTGAAGGTCATCGATATCGGTTTTACAATCCAACTGTACCAATAGCAAGTCTTTAGAGAGGTCAAATTTTGGTTTTTGCGCTGTTACGTTAAAACCAAGAAGTAAGATACTGGCAAGGCCTAAACAAACCCTTTTTAAGTGAATTGAAAATTTCATGTTGTTGAATGTATTTAGTTGATTAATTGTTGTTTCTACTAATGTATCAAAATATTTATAATGGTAAGATGGATGATTCTTTCATAAATCATATCACAATTATAGATAGGGCATGGCTATTTTCGATAAATCTAGACAAACTATTCAGGGTTACAGCAGGTAAATGCTTCATTTAGAGCAGAAAACTCTTAAAGTATTCCCAAAAAAAGAATATAACCGATTAATAACCGCTCATTGTCAACTATTGGCGTCATCTTTGCTTACTAATAAGTATTATAAATTAAATTACATTACAATGAGTAAAGGAACAGTAAAATTTTTCAACGACACAAAAGGTTTCGGTTTTATCACTGAAGAAGGAGTTGAAAAAGATCACTTTGTACACATTTCTGGTTTAATCGACGAAATTCGCGAAGGCGATGAAGTTGAATTCGAACTTAAAGAAGGTAACAAAGGTTTAAACGCAGTGAACGTTAAAGTTATCTAAGACATATATACATTCAAGTTTAAGAAAAAGCCCTTCAGTCCTGAAGGGCTTTTTTATTAACGCTCATTTTTAAGTCTATCAAAATCTTTCTCCAATTGAAATAGTTTTTCTTCTATATTATAATTGGTCTCAGGCAACCTATGATAGAATACATACCTCACGCGCCACATTTCTTTAATGTCCTTCAATTTCAGTTCTACATCTTCCACATTTTTATGATCTGCCCGTAACACAAAACTGTCATTCGTAATAAACAATCTTCTTAAGATGATGTTCTTTTCTGTTACTGTAAAAACCAAAGTGCCATTATTAAGTTTTGAATACACGGTAGGTGGCACCCATTCTCCAACAGCAATATCTTTTGGAAACATTCCCAATTCATTTCTACTCATTTCTAAATTCTGAACGGTATACGCCCTAAATTTTTTATCAGGATTAATGGGTAAAGACAAAAACGGTAAATCTTGTATGTAAGAATCCTTATCATGATGCTTCATATAATCTCCCTGATTCAAAGCTGTTATACAAGGAACTTTTATAAAGAATTCTTGCTCACCAAGGTCTTGCTCAATGGTTAAGTTGCCTTTAAATTTCAATAAATTATTTACCGTTAATTCGGTTGTGAGCAGGTCATCGATAGGAATGCTAAAATAATTAGCAATTTTTATTAGAGTTTCCAATTTGGGCTCACTTCTTCCTTCTTCATAAGCTCCTAAAGTACCTCTTTTCAGCTCAAATAGCTCGGCAAACGCCTGTTGGCTTAAACTTTTTAAACTTCTTATTTTCCTAATATTCTTTCCGAAATACGACATATTTTGCTAATATTATTTGCAAATGATAAAATTTTATTTATATTTGTCTAACAAAATTAGCAATAATATTTGAATTGCTATTATTTTGAGCTATTAATTTTTGTTTAACCAATTTTAAAAACTCAATATCATGTTCGTCGTAATTATTTACATTTTAGCGCTCCTATTGTCAATTTAGGAAAACGCACCAATATTATTTTGTATTATTGAATTTAAGAATCCACTTACAAAAACCAACACAAATGAAAAACCACTTTAATATAACCAGAGATTACCTGCTTGAACTGAATTTTAATATTGTAAAAGAGAACAGGGCAGACGGAATTATGGTTGTTGAGAAAGAAGACTCTGGAATAAAAAATCTGATATTAGGGGTATCGCCACCAATTTTGATTATGGAACAATTTATATTTTCTGTTCATAATCAATCCGAAAAAATCTTTAAAAACTTACTCCAAAAAAATAGAGACATCATTCATGGGGCCTTTGTTTTAGATGAAACAGCAAACCGAGTCATATTCAGGGATACATTACAAATCGAGAATATGGACTTGAACGAGTTTGAAGCTAGTCTAAACTCTTTAAGCTTATTAATGAGTGAATACTCAGACAAAATCATAGAATTTTCTAAATATTAAAAACAATAAAATCATGAATATATTTAAAAGACTATTTAAAATAGGAGAAGCTGAAACTAATTCAGCTATAGACAAAATGGAAGATCCCATTAAGATGACCGAACAGGGAATTAGGGATATGAAACTGGACTTGGAAAAAAGTTTAGAAGCTCTTGCACAAGTAAAAGCACTTGCAATACGTTCTAAGAACGATCAAGACGTATATAAAAACAAAGCAAAAGAGTATAAAGATAAAGCTATAATTATCCTTAAAAAGGCCAATAGTAAAGAATTGGACGCAGCCGAAGCGGACAGACTTGCAAAAGAAGCTCTAATGCAAAAAGAAACAAACGAGAAACAATTGGAAGCTACTAAAGCAGAAACCGAAAAGTTTGAGTCAAACGTAAGCCAAATGCAAGGTAATGTTGAAGCTTTAAAGGCGAATATAAACAATTGGGAAAACGAACTTAAAACGTTAAAAGCCCGTGTTAAAGTAAGCAATGCCACCAAAAATTTAAACAAGCAAATGGCTGAGCTAGACAGTAGTGGTACGGTTTCTATGCTTGAGCGTATGAAAGAAAAAATAGCTCAAGAAGAAGCTTTGGCCGAAGCTTACGGTGATATTGCCAATGCAAGCAAATCTATAGATGAAGAACTTGACAAAGCTGCAGATACTACTGAAGCTGCCGCAGATGACGAACTTCAAAAATTAAAAGAACAACTAGGGTTCACAAAAACCAAAAAATAAAAATTTGAATCAACTGACCGACATATTATTTTCTGAGGTAAACATTACTCTGACCGTTTTGCTGATACTTCTAATTGTCTACTGGATCATTACCATGATCGGTGGTCTTGATTATGACCTAGATGTAGATATAGAAGTAGATGCTGACATCGATTTTGATGCCGGTATTGAAGGCGGCAATCTAGATTTTGAAGATATCTCAAATGCAGAAGTCAATAAAGACGATGTTATAGGCAAGAAACGTAAGCCGTTAAAAAGATGGCAAATATTTCTCATTTATTTCAATTTTGTAGGCTTACCGTTTATGTTCACGTTTACCTTTTGGATTTTTGTATGGTGGTTTTCTACCACCATACTTACTACACTTACCGGTACCTATGAAAATTATATTGGTTTTGTAATTATGATTGCGCTACTATTTCCGGCTTTGTTTATCAATAAAATTCTTACCACACCATTTAAAGGATTTTTTAAACAACTAAATAAGGATGGAGACGCCCCTGTAGATTTTTTAGGGAGGCAAGCAATTATGTTATCCAGTATAAGTGAAGATAAACTGGGTAATGCAGAGGTAAAAGCAGATGGCAACAGCCATTCTATCTACGTAAAATCACTTGACCGTAAACCACTTACCTATGGAAGTTCGGTCTTGATTATTAAACGATCTGCGGATCACACACACTTTTTAGTTCAATCTTATAATCAATAAATCTTAAATCATTTATGGAATCCATCTTTTCAATTATTGGTATAGGTCTAGGAGTTCTTCTTTTCCTTATCATCGTTTATTTTGCAATTATTGCCATGTTCTACAAAAAGGTTCATCAAGGTCAAGCCTTGGTAAGAACCGGATTTGGAGGTACTAAAGTAGCCACCGATAAAGGTCTTTATGTGGTTCCTGTCTTTCATCGCGTTGAAGTAATGGACATTTCGGTAAAGAAAATTCAAATTGAAAGACTTGCTACCGAAGGTCTTATCTGTAAAGATAATATGCGTGCAGATATTAAAGTTGCTTTCTTTGTTAGGGTAAACAATGAGGTTGACCTTATTAAAAAGGTAGCGCAGACCATTGGTGTGCAAAGAGCTTCTAGACAAGAAACTTTAGAAGAACTTTTTGAAGCCAAATTCTCTGAAGCCTTAAAAACAGTTGGTAAAAAATTCGATTTTATTCAATTATATGAAGCGCGTAGAGAGTTTAGAGATGAAATTGTTGATATTATAGGGATTGACCTAAATGGCTACACCTTAGAAGATTGCGCTATCGATTACTTGGAACAAACTGCCGTTTCCCATTTAAAGGCGGATAATATTCTTGATGCGGAAGGTATTAAGAAGATAACCGATTTAACTGCCGCACAGAACATTAAAGCGAACCTTATTAAGCGTGATGAGGAGAAAGTTATCCGTAAGCAAGATGTTGAAGCTCGCGAAGCTATCTTAGAACTGGATAAGCAACTTGCAGAAAAAGAAGAGCAACAAAAAAGAGAGATTTCCAACATAAAGTCTAGGGAAGAGGCAGAAACTTTAAAAGTAGCAGAAGAAGAGCGTTTAAAATCTGAAACCGCACGTATTGCAACACAAGAAAAGGTAAAGGTCGCTGAAGAGAATATGGAGCGTCAAATAATTGTTGCCTTAAAGAATAAACAACGTACAGATGCTGTTGAAACGGAAAGAGTTGAAAAAGATAGATTGCTTGAAGCTACGGAAAGAGAGCGAGTTGTTACCTTGGCTCAAATAGAAAAGGAAAAAGTAGTTGAAGTGGAAAAGAAGAATATTCAAGATGTTATTCGTGATCGCGTTACCCTGGAAAAAGGAGTAGTGGAAGAGCAAGAAAACATGAAAGATATTGAAGCTTTCAAGACTGCTGATCGTGAGAAACAAGTTAAAATTACAATAGCAGAAGCAAACGCTCAAGAAGATTTAATCAAAACGATTAAAGCTGCCGAAGCTCAAAAAGAAGCGGCGAAACAAAAAGCTGAAGAGATTAACATTGAGGCATTGGCACATAAAGAAGCTAGTGAAAAAGAAGCTGAAGCACGAAAAATTTTGGCAGAAGCTCAAGCAAAAGAAGAAGCTACCGTGGGTATGTCTGAAGCTCAAGTAATGCATGCCAAAGCAGACGCTTATGAGCGTGAAGGTGTAGTACAGGCACTTATTATTGAGAAAAAAGCAAAAGCTGAAGCGTCTGGTATAGAGGCGAAAGCAGAGGCAAAACGTAAAGATGGTTTAGCCGAAGCAGACGTAATAAAAGAGAAGGCTTTAGCCGATGCTGCCGGTATCGAAGAAAAAGCGAATGCCATGAAGAAATTAGATGGTGTTGGTAAAGAACATGAAGAGTTTAAATTGCGTTTAGACAAAGAATTACAAATTGACCTGGCTCAAATTAATATTCAGAAAGATATTGCCGATGCACAAGCTCAAGTTATTGGAGATGCATTGAAAGCTGCCAAAATTGATATTGTTGGTGGTGAAACTATGTTCTTCGATCAAATTATTGGGCAAATTACAAAAGGTAAGGGTTATGACAGGTTAGTTGCCAATAGTACCAATATACAAGATGTAAAAGATGCTATTTTAGGTAGTGATGATGTTAAGGGCAACTTACTTGAGAAAGTGAAAGAGTTTGCTGATAAATACGGAATATCATCTGACGACCTTAAGAATTTAACCATTGCTAATTTATTGATGGATCTAAAATCCAAATCTAATGACAATGATGAACAAACGCTTTTTAGCAACTTGTTCAACCTTGCAAAAGGTTTAGGTATGAGCGATAAAAAACTGAGGTAATCACCTTAGTTTTTTATCTATTGTTCACTAGTAAATTAATAATGTAACTCAAAAGCCTAGTTATTTTTATGGCAGAAGAAGCCCAAACAGCAAACACAGAAGAGCATATCTTAGATGGTGGTACTTATGATGTAATTAAAAACCGATTGCAAAAGCAAAAGGAGCAGTTGCAAAGTAAGTTGATACAACTTAATAACGATAGAAAAACCGTTTTTGGCTCGTTAGAAACAAAGCTGATTGCCAATGATAGAATCAATACAGAAAACAATTGCATAGCACGCGATATTGTTTCTTTTGGTAATACCTGTCTGTTTGGGTATAACGTTCATTTTGGTCTTAGAACCGAAATTAACATAAAAGATGTTTTTAGTTGCTACCATTTTGAAGATAATAGTTTTAAGGCAACAGACCTTAGTCTTTTAGAAGATGAAACCTTTAAAACAGATTTTACCAATCTGTATAAATATTACCGTAATACTATTTTTTCCAACTTCGCCATAATTGGTAATTATCTTCACATGGTCTTTCGATTAAGCGATAGCCCAACGGATATAAAAACCTTTAAATGGTTATTGGTCAACAATACTTTAGAGTATGTTGATAATAGAAGTGAACACGAATATAAGTTTCCTGTTCAGCAAGAATTTAAATGGCAAGAGGCAAGTAGAGACATGCATCGTTATGGTGTGCATTCTCACGTTTCCATTAAGGACCGAGTTTTCGTAGAAACTATTGGAGGTGATCTTACCATAAAAATTGAAGATAATACTGAAGAGGGCAAAGGCATATTAGATGAACCTGTTGAATATGTAGACCAGACATTAGATGATGGGCAATACCGTTTTGGAGATTTAGGAAACTTATTGGTTCTAGAAATAAAACCTTTTCAAGAATCACCGCGTTATTTTGTCTTTAACGATAAAATGAAGGAGGTCCAAAAAATAGAATCGATAAAAGATGCCTGTATAGTTCTTCCTGATGACCAAGGAATCATTTTCCCTACTGGTTATTATTTACAAACAGGGGAGTATCACATTTTTGACAATGCTATACCGAATGTAAAGTTTCAGCAAAGAATTGTTTCCCCTAATGGTGAGGATTTTCTGTATGTTTTTTATGCAGCTAATGAAGGACTCTATAATCTCATGTCTTTCAATATCATTAGTCAGGTTATAAAAACACCAATCATTTGTAACGGATTTACCATCTTAGAAAATGGGGAACTCTGCTATTTTAAAACAGAGCAGGAGCAAACAAAGCACCACGTGGTTCAAATTTGGCAAACTCCTTATTTAAAAGGTGATTATATGCCATCTCAGCATGAAGAAACTTTGCTGTACAAAATTGGTAACAAAGATATTGTAAGGGCTATGGCAGAAGTAAACAGCCTAATTACCTTACTGAACAAGAATGATAATTATGCCGATCTCTATAATGATCTAGCGAAGTTTTCTAAAGATATTTTAGATGCCTACTATTGGTTGCCAGAACCGGAAACGCATCAGCTCAACATTCCGTTACAAGAAATAAACAAGGCTTCTAATGCCGCAATAGATGAATTTGAGAAAGTTGTTCAACTTCGTAAAAATGCCCAAAACCAGTCAAAAGAAATTCAAAAGAATTCTAGCGAACTTTTTAATAAAATAAAGAGCACATCATTTAAGAGTATTGATGAATTCGTTGCTCTTTTAACAAGGTTGCGTTCAACCAGAGGCGAGGTCATATCCTTGAAGGAGGTTAGGTACATTGATCTTGAATATCTAAAATCTTTAGAAGAGGAAATTGAGGTACAGACAAAAAAGATTTCTGAGCGCTGTGTGCAGTTTTTATTGAATCCAAATGCTTTACAACCCTATCATGAGGCGTTAGATGAAAAAAAGAAATTTATAGATGGAGTTGAAAAGGTAATTGAAGCTAAGAAAAAGGAGGAAGAAATTAACGAGATCAGTACCGATCTGGAAATGTTGATCGATATAGTATCGAATCTAGAAATTGAAGATACTGGGCATTCTACCAAAATTATTGATGATATATCTTTAATTTTTTCTACCATTAACGAGCTAAAGGCTGCTTTAAAGAACAAAAGAAATTCTTTGGGAATCGCTGAAGCAAAAGCAGAATTTGCCGCTCAGTTAAAATTGATCGATCAAAGTATCATCAACTACATTGATATGGCATCCACTCCAGAAAAGTGCGATGAATATCAAACCAAAACATCTATTCAATTAGAAGAACTTGAGGGAAAATTTACTGATTTTGAGGAGTTTATTGAAATCATTATTGAAAAGAGAGAAGAAGTTTATTCTGCTTTTGATGCCCGAAAAAATTCGTTGATTGAAAAGCGAAATAAAAAATCAAGCGCATTGACCAATGCCTCTAAAAGAATTTTAAAAGGGGTACAAAAGAAAGCGCAAAGTTTTAAGTCTGCTGTCGAAATCAATGGCTACTTTGCATCAGATTTAATGATCAATAAGCTCCGTGACATCATTGCTCAACTTCAAGACTTAGATGATAGCGGTAAAGCTGAAGAGATAGAAACCCAACTTAAGACAGCAAGAGAAGATGCCCTTAGAAAACTTAAGGACAAACTAGACCTTTATGAAGATGGTGACAGTGTTATAAGGTTGGGCAAACACAAATTTGGCGTAAACAAACAACAACTAGACCTTACCATTGTTTTTCATGACAATGAGCTAAACTACCACTTAACGGGTACAGATTTTTACAAAAAACTAAACAATGAGGAGTTTGTAAATAACAGGCATTTATGGAATCAAGAGTATGTATCTGAAACTGATGAAATCTACCGAGGAGCATATTTAGCCTACAAATTGTTTTCCAATTTTAGTGAAGAAGAACTTCTATCTCTTAATGATGAGGAACTTTTGAAAATTGTTCAAGAACAGAGTAGAAATGATTTTTCAGAAGGTTACATAAAGGGTGTTCATGATGTTGATGCATCAAGAATCCTTAAACTATTAGTACATAAGCACCATGAGTTAGGTTTGTTGACCTATAGACCAGAAATTAGGGGTTATGCCCAATTTTTCTGGAATAACCTTAGTGCTGATGTAAAAAATGAATTGGATAAGAGCCTTAAGACGGCAGGCGAAGTTTTACATTATTTTCCTTCATCAAACGAATATGCTTCGGTAGTTCAAAAATTACAGGATTTAGTAGCTGAATTCGCAGAAAAAACCAGTATTTACGACCCGTTATTAAGCGCTGACATTGCTGCTTATCTTTTTGAAGAACTCAGGTCAGATTCTGAGTTTGTATATAGTAGTTTGGCGATACAACTTAAAGAAGATTTTTTAAAGAATCTTAAATCTCGTCAGGCAGATTTAAAATTTAGAAAGAGTATTGAGGAAGTCTCTAGTTTAGAGGACAAGGTGCGTTTAGCAAAACAATGGGTAGCCGCCTACTTAAAAACCACAAAACAAGAGGACTCTGGTGTAGACCTTAAAAGGTATGAACATGAAATTGTTGGCGCTTTATTGTTCAGAGACGAATCTGCCTCTAAAATTAAGGCTGTTTCTCCAAATGAAACGATTAAAGAGTTAAGAGGTTCTCATACTACAATTGATAATGGAACATACTTTTTCAATTATCATGATTTTGTATCAAGAATGAGATTGTTTGCTACCAATGAGGTACCTGCATTTCAAAAATTTAAAAAGACAAAACTTGAAATTACAGAAAAACTTAAAAACGATTTAAAGTTAGAGGAATTTAAGCCTAGGGTACTAACCTCATTTGTACGTAATAAATTAATAGACCAAGTGTACTTTCCCATTTTTGGAAATAATTTGGCAAAACAATTAGGAACAGTTGGTGCAAATAAACGTACGGACAGAATGGGTATGTTACTTTTAATCTCTCCACCAGGTTACGGTAAAACTACGTTGATGGAGTATATTGCCAATAGGTTAGGTTTAATTTTTGTAAAGATTAATGGTCCGGCAATTGGTCATGAAGTAACCAATGTAGATCCAGCTTCTGCCAATAATAGTGCGGCTAGAGAAGAATTAAAAAAACTGAACCTAGCTTTTGAGATGGGTAACAATGTCATGCTTTATCTAGATGATATACAACATTGTAACCCCGAGTTTCTTCAAAAATTTATTTCCTTATCTGATGGTACTCGTAAAATAGAAGGTGTCTACGAGAATGAACCTAAAACCTATGATTTAAGGGGTAAAAAATTCTGTGTGATTATGGCGGGGAACCCGTATACGGAAAGTGGAGAGAAATTTAAGATTCCAGATATGCTGGCCAACCGTGCCGATATTTACAACTTGGGTGATATTATTGGGGAAACGGAACATCTTTTTAGGTTAAGCTTAATTGAAAATTCACTGACAGCAAATCCTATCTTACAGCAATTGGCAAGTAAAGAATTCGAAGATGTATATACCATTGTAAACCAAATAGAATCTAAAACCGATGAAGGTCAATTAAAAGGTAATCACTCTAGTCAAGAAATAGAGGAATACAAAAAGGTTTTGGAAAAAGTGCTAAAAGTTAGAGATGTACTATTAAAGGTTAATGCTACTTATATTAAAAGTGCAGCAATGCAAGACGAATATAGAACAGAACCTGCTTTTAAACTTCAAGGTTCTTATAGGGACATGAATAAATTGGTTGCTCAAATTGTACCTATTATGAATGACAAAGAGCTAAACACCTTATTACGATCTCATTATGAAAACGAAGCGCAGACACTTACAGGTTCGGCAGAAGCCAATTTATTGAAATACAATGAATTAATTGGACAACTTACTACAGATGAAGCAACTAGGTGGTCTGCTATAAAAGAACAGTTTGTAAAAAACAATAAATTAAAAGGTTTTGGCAATGCCAACGAAATGGCGCAGGTACTATCTCAAATGATGGAGTTTTCAGAAAACTTAGCGGGCATTAAGTCGGTATTACAAAACGGACTCAACAAAAATTAGCTCTAAAAAGCATGCTATTTTTCGTTATTTCAAAAAGTTATAGGTAATCGCATTAAAATAAGGCGTAGTTTCGCAGCCGCAAAAAAGCTGTGTTATGAAACGTATCAACGAATACAAGAAACTTTTTGAGGTAGAGAAAGAAATTGATCTTAAAGCCTTAAAAACCAAGTATAGAAACTTGGTTAAAGAATGGCATCCAGACAAATTTCAAGAAGGCGATGAAAAAAAGGAAGAGGCAGAAGTGCAAAGTCGTAGAATAATTGACGGTTACCACTTTCTAGTGAGTATTGCACCCGAAACCAAAGAAGCCAATAAAGAAGAATATGATCAATCTATTTTATCGGGTATCTTGGACTTTCAACATAACGGTCTAGTTTTAGAAATTACTTTTGTTGATGGCGCTACGTATGAGTATTTCGGAGTAACAAAACCTATCTTTCAAAAAATGATCAACGCCAATAAGTTGAACAGATTTGCCAAGAGGAGCATTTTTCCTAATTACTTGTATAGAAAATCTAAACGAGAACTTCAAGAAGCATAGCATACAACTAATTTTAACGCTTAGAATCAACGTATGAAAAATCAAAATGATATTCTTTCAAAATTGAATATTAATGCGTTGAACCCAATGCAAGAATTAGCATTAGAGGCAATTTCGTCATCTGACAATACCATATTGTTATCACCTACGGGTACAGGTAAAACATTGGCGTTTTTATTGCCGGTTATAGATTTGTTAGACCATAACAATCCTGAAGTTCAAGTATTAATTTTGGTTCCTTCTCGTGAGTTGGCAATACAAATTGAGCAAGTATTACGTGATATGGGTACGGGCTTTAAAGTAAATGCTATTTATGGTGGTAGGGCAATGTCGAAAGATAAAATTGAACTAAAGCATACACCAGCCATCTTAATTGGTACACCTGGTAGAATTTTAGATCACTTTATGGCAGACCGCTTTACCAAAGACCATATTAAAACTTTGGTACTAGATGAGTTCGATAAATCTTTGGAAGTTGGTTTTGAAGAGCAAATGATAGAAATTCTGCATGAGTTGCCAAGTCTTAAAAAACGCATTCTGACTTCTGCAACGGAGGGAGTGAAGATTCCAAAGTTTGTGGGTATGGAAAACTCCAAGAAAATTAATTTTCTTAAAAAGGAAATTCCCTCACAACTAACTATCAGTACTGTTTTAGCTAAAGAAAAAGATAAGCTTGCTACTTTGCTACAATTACTCAAGTATATAGGGGAAGAACCTGGTATTGTTTTTTGTAACTATAAGGATAGTATTGAAAACGTCAGTTCTTATTTAGATCAACATGGTATTTTACACGAGTGTTTTTCTGGGGGCATGGAGCAGCGAGACCGTGAACGGGCTCTTATTAAATTCAGAAATGGCAGCAGTAGAATTTTAGTTGCTACCGATTTGGCGGCAAGAGGTATTGATATTACTGAATTAAAGTTCATTGTACATTATGAGCTACCACATCGTATAGAAGAATTTACCCATAGAAACGGCAGAACTGCCCGTGTTAATGAATTAGGTACGGCTTATGTATTAAAATGGGAGAAAGAAAACTTACCGGAATTTATTGAATCGTCAACGCCCACTAACATTGCAAAAAGCAAGGAATTGGGCGATCCGTTTTGGGAAACATTATTTATATCCGGAGGAAGAAAAGATAAGATATCTAAAGGAGATATTGCCGGACTTTTCTTTAAACAAGGAGAATTGAGCAGGGATCAATTGGGAGATATTGAATTAAAACAAGATTGCGCCTTTGTTGCTGTTCCTAAAAAGAAGTCGAACGAACTTATCAACAAATTGAACAATACCAGATTAAAAAAGAAAAAAGTACGTATAACCGTACTTTAGGCATTGTTAATATTTTTGCCCTTATCAAGCAAGTATCATGAAGGAAGAACAACAGTATAAAGAATCGGAAATCGACTTAAACGAGATTGAAAGTTGTATTGAAACATTAAATCGTTTGGTAAATAATACCAACGAGATTTTTGAAATTCCAGAAGATAGACGAATTGCTTTAATTAAAGCTGCAGGTCAACTTTCACGCCCAAGCAAGCAAGAGTTTGCCAAACGGGTAAAAGATGCAAAACGTAATGAAAAGCGAAAGCAAGCTGTTCGCGATAAACATGCCCGTAAAGAGACCGGTATTCGTAGTGCACGTGAAGCTCATGTATTTGTTGCCCCTAAACTATTACCAGCCGCAGAATTGGCAAGCAAAGATTTGCCAGAACTTACAACACCTCGCAACTGTTATGTATGTAAGGCAGAGTTTACCAAACTGCACCACTTTTATGACACCATGTGTACCGATTGTGGAGATTTCAATTATGCCAAAAGATTTCAAAATGCCAATGTAAAAGGTCAAGTAGCCGTTATCACCGGTTCACGTTTAAAAATTGGCTATCATATCACTTTAATGTTGCTTCGTGGTGGTGCAACGGTTATTGCAACCACACGCTTCCCTGTTGATTCTGCCCTTCGTTTTTCCAAGGAGGAAGATTTTATGGAGTGGGGGCACCGACTAAAAATTCACGGGTTAGACCTCCGCCATATTCCAAGTGTGGAGATCTTCTGTAATTTTGTAGAACAGCAATATGACAAGTTGGATATTCTGATCAATAACGCTGCACAAACAGTGCGTAGACCTGCGGGATTCTACCATCACTTAATGGAGAATGAGGAACGCGAATTTTCTTCACTACCCAAGTTTGCACAAATGGTGCTGAGTGATCATGAAAGTTGTTTAGAAGAGTTAAAAACATTTAGCTCTAAAGCTTCGCCTAATCAAAATATGCCTGTAACATGGCACGGACCCGAACCTGGTATAGGTTTACGCGCTTCTGCAAAATTATCTCAGATACCCTATAGTTTTGACAATGCTCTAGTAGCGCAAGAGGTATTTCCTACTGGTGAACTCGATGCCGATTTACAACAAGTTGATTTACGCAAAACCAATAGTTGGCGTTTAAAATTAGGCGAAATTGAGACCACTGAAATGATCGAAGTTCAATTGGTAAATTCCGTGGCACCATTTGTACTTTGTAATCGTTTGGCCGAAATGATGAAAAAAGAAAACACGGGTCAAAAGCATATTATTAACGTAACAGCGATGGAAGGTAAATTCCACCGTTTCTTTAAAGAATCTCGTCATCCGCATACCAATATGGCGAAAGCCGCACTAAATATGTTAACACATACCGCAGCAGGTGAACTTGCTAAGGATGGTATTTTTATGAATGCCGTTGATACGGGTTGGGTAACCGATGAAGATCCTGCAGAATTGGCTAAGAAAAAGCAAGAAGTACACGATTTTCAGCCTCCTTTAGATATTGTTGATGGTGCAGCCAGAGTTATGGACCCGTTATTTGACGGTATAAATACCGGTAAGCATTGGTGTGGTAAATTCTTAAAGGATTACTTCCCAATTGATTGGTAATACCACAAAGATTTACAGCTTTTATTGCTTGATTCTGAATAGATTAAAAACTTTTAATAAAAAGTTAAAAATCGTAGCGTTCTAATTTACTAGTCTAAATCTATTTTCGTTTTTTTGCGGCATGATTAGGCTAACTATCAACCCATTACTATTTTTTATTGTATGCTGTTGTTTCAGTATTTCAAATTCGTTGTACGCCCAAGAGGTGGAAACCTATAACGGACCTTTACAAATTGGTAAGTATAACGGTAAGGCGACGTATACTTATAAAGTTGTTGAAAACGATACTGTTTTGGACGGAGACTTTTTAGTGCTTCGCTCCAACCTTCAAGAACTGCTACAAAAACAAGATTATTCTTTTCAATTTAAAGGTAGTTTTGTTGATGGAATACCTGACGGACCTTGGAAATTCCAGTTTGGGGAATTCAATTCTAAAAGTCAGTCTGAAGTAATAGATTATCAATATCGTGTGTTGGTAAGTGGTATTCAAAAATCATCTGTCGGAAAAATTAAAATGGGAAACCCTCATGGTGAGTGGACTATTTTAAAAGAGCAGATCGAAGATTCAGAAATTTCTAAAACATTGTTTAAAAGTGTTATTTCATTTGATAACGGAGTACCACAACAAAACTTCAGCATCAATAATGATAATTATACCTTGGTAGGTAGATTTTTAAGGGATGGTGTAGCACATGACGAGTGGTCACTTTTTCCTTCTAACGGAATCGACCAATCTGAAAGTTGGTATTTTAATGACGGACTTCTGCAGCATATTCGGGTAGATGATGATAATGATCACAAAACCATTACCGCTTTCAAAGGTTTTACTGGTGAAACTAAAACCATAAATCTAGATGCTGCCTATATCGCCGCTTTAGATATTCAATTTTCCAAAGAAGATGTTGAAACCCTTCACCAAAACAACCTTCCAAAACTACTAAAACAAAACGCACAACGTTACCAAGAAATTGATGCTATTCTATCTGAATTGGGTAAATCTGACTTTCTTCCTGAGTTTAAGGTTAAAGTACCCTACTATCCGTTAGATTCGTTGGAAACGGTACAAGTAGATAGTGTTGTATTCTATTATAAAAAAGCAAAGGAGTTAAGTGAATCCATCCTTCATAATTCTCAATTAAATATTCTAAAATTATCAGATAAAAACACTGCATATCAATATAATACAGTACTTCAAATAAAGAAGGATTTTCTAGCACCTATTGAAGAAATTGTAAGGTATGATTCATTATCAATTTTAGAATACACTTCTCGCAAGCAATTACTGGATCATGTATTTACCGGCGGCTTACCAAACCCTGAAATGGACATTGCAATTGTTATCGATAGTGTAGCAAGTTCCAAACCATATAGTATATCAACCACAGTAACATCTTCTAAAAATGCCCCTGTAATTCATCAAATTGAAACAGTTGCCAAAATGGGTTATGACGGTGTACTAGCTATTGCAAACGAAGTCAAAGAAACCTTAGCACAAGAAAAAAGACAGAACGAATTAGCCAACCTTGAAGAAGAAATTATTGTTCAAAACGATTCTTTGGTCATGCTCATTGATTCCGTTAGAACTAATATTCCTTTGAACTATTCCAACTCGTTAAAGCAAATTAAAACATTTGCGAACGCCACTTTGAATAGTTATTCTAAAGTAAAATCTGCTCAAGACAAGTTAATATCGGCTAGAAACACCGTGGCATGCCTTAAAAATTTAAATGAACTGTCCGTTACGGTATCTAAAATGCCCCAATTTAAAAGAACCATTCAAGAAACCTATACTGATCGTATTTGGAATCCGTTTATGGCAACTTTAATGGATGAGGATATAAAAAAGCGAATAACATCGGCCTATACAAAACTATTGGAACCCTATTTCTTAAAGCAAATAAAGGATTCGCTCACCTGTGAAAATATAAGTGCACTAAATGGCAACATAACAGAAACGTACCATACTGTGCTAATGCTTAAAGACAAGGATACCAAAAAACTGGAACGGAGACTAAAAAGGGAAAAAAATCCCTTGGCCATTTTAGAACTGTTGAATGTACAAAACACAAAGCAATAGCCTATGAAAACGTTTGGTACATATATATTTCGATTTTTATTTTTGCTTTGCTTTTTAACAGCTTTTATAGGGGTTTCACAAGAAGAGGAGCCTGAGATTTTACCTGAATATTCTAAATATAAAGATCTTACTACAAAAACTTGGATCAACACCTATGGTAACATACGAATAGGTAAACGCTTGTTTTGGGATGCACAAACCCATCTTAGACTAGCCGAAACAGAAGATACGCCTTTTGTGGGGCAGGTTGCACAAGTGTATAACCGGCATGCCATTGGCTATATACATTCAAAATATTTTAATTTACGTTTGGGTGGTGTCCTCCGTTTAAATTTCAATACCGACGAGTCTTCTACCGATCGTAATCTAGTGCCAGAATGGCGAATTTGGCACCAATATCAATTTGCACAAGCTTTGGAGAGTATGATGATCTATCACCGTATTCGTATAGAGCATAGATGGACACAAGGTTTTGCCGAGAATAGCGAGTATATTTTTAGGAATAGATGGCGCTACATGTTCCGTATGAAAATACCATTGAACAATCATAAGTTAAAGCCAAAAACATTGTACGTAGCTCCAGAAGCAGAGCTGATTATGCAAAGTGGTAAAGCTGTGGTTGCAAGTCCAATGGAAGATTTGCGACTTACCACTACATTAGGCTACATTTTAACCCCAAGGTTAACCGTAGCGGCAGGGGCTATGTATTCTCAAGGTCAAGACTTAGCCAATGGAGGAAATTACAAGCACAGCTGGGCCATGCGGTTTCACGTATATTTCTCTCCAGATTTTAGAAAGGTTAAAAACAAACTTCCAGAAATTCATTTAACGGACTAGCCAAGTACCGAAAATAAAAGAATATGAAGAAAAAAGAGATTACACTTTACGGTTTGCTTGCCATACTTTCTATTTTGGTCATTTATTTTGGGATAAAATCAAATTCGCTACAGAAAGAAATAGGGGAGAGTAGTAAGGTAAAAGAGGAATTAGATGTATTGGTCACTGGTAATAAAGAATTAATAGCCATTGATTCCGTATTAATTGAAGGTGACTATAACAAAGCAATAGCATCATACAATTCTACGCTTGAAAATCATGAAGAACTAAATTCCGTTATCCCCTTACGTATTGCCTTAGCGGAAAAACTAAGACAAAATGAAATTCAATCTATTTCAATTACCGATAATAAATCTATTTCAAAAGATTCAACCAATATAGCACCTAGTATTCAAAATGAATTACGAAGCATAGATTCTTTGAATTTTGCTTTAGAAAAAGCTCGTGTTCAATTAACTAATATGCGCAAGCAGTTGAACAATAAATCCTTTGGCGAATACTTAAGTTTTACTACTAAAAAAGGGACTGCCTTGCATTACGTTGGCCAGGTAAAAAATAACATGGCCAATGGTCTGGGAATTGCCGTTCTAGAAACCGGTAGTAGATATGAAGGAGAATGGAAAGATAATGAACGTAATGGTCAGGGTACCTTTTACTGGTCAGACGGAGAATACTATATTGGAAGCTATAAAAATGATATGCGCAGTGGAGAAGGAACGTATTTTTGGCCCAATGGCGAAAAATACAAAGGACAGTGGAAAAACGACAAGCGCAATGGCAAGGGTATTTTCCATAAGAAAGAAGGCTCTGTGATAAGTGGTGTTTGGGAAGATGATAAGCTAATAGAGACAGATAAATTGAATAAGAAGTAATAATAAGACATATAAAACCACAACACATGTTGGTTTTTAATTCTTTAACGATACAGGTGTGTTATTATTGATTTCAGTTTGCCAAATTGAGAAATTAACAAAAATGTACCCCCCTATATGATTTACGTTTTGGTTTAAGTAACTTTAGGTTTTAACCAACCTATCTCTAAACTAAAATGAAAACGCTATTTCGTTTCCTTACCACAGTATCATTTATTCTAATTTCAACAACACTCTTATCTCAAGACTTTTCGGCATTTCAATATAGAACTATTGGTCCACTTAGGGGTGGGCGTGTAACTACGGTAACCGGAACTCCCGTTTTACCTGGAACTTTTTATCTTGGCGCCTCTGGTGCGGGAGTATGGAAAACCGAAGATTATGGTACTACTTGGAACAATGTATCCGATGGTTTTTTTGACACTCCTTCAATAGGTGCTATTGAAGTTGCCGTAAATGACCCTAACATCGTCTATGTTGGTACGGGCTCTGATGGGTTACGAAGCAATATTATTAGTGGAAAAGGAATGTACAAATCCATTGACGGTGGTAAGACATGGAGCCATATCGGCTTAAAAAATGCCGGACAGATCGGGGCCGTGGAAATTGACCCTACAAATAGCAATATTGTTTGGGTTGCTGCAATTGGTAATGCATTTAAGGCAAATGAAGAGCGTGGTATTTATAAAACAATAGATGGTGGTGCCACTTGGTCAAAAATGCTACACATATCAAACACCACAGGCTTTGCCGACTTGGAATTATTACCTGGCAACCCTAATATAGTATATGCAGCCGCATGGAAAGCCCAGCGTACACCGTGGACCATAATTTCTGGTGGAGAAAATAAGGAAGGCGGAATTTATAAATCCGTCAACGGTGGTAAAGATTGGATAAAATTAGAGAATGGTTTACCAAAAGGCTTGATCGGTAAAATAGATTTGGCGGTTTCTGCGGTAGACTCTAGCATACTCTACGCAATTATTGAAGCTCCTGGTGATGAAGGTGGTGTATATAAATCTGTTGACCAAGGTACATCCTTTGTGCAGACTTCAAGTAACAAAGGGCTAGTAAACAGACCTTTTTATTATACCAATATTGAACTGGATCCTACCAATCCAGATATTGTATATTCCAATGCCAACCCCTTATTAAAATCTACCGATGGCGGAAAATCATGGACAAGGATGTCCGTACCCCATGGTGATAATCATGATATATGGTTAAACCCCAACAACCCAGATTTACTTATACAATGTAATGATGGTGGTGCCAATGTATCACACAACGGTGGTAAAACTTGGTCCTCACAATTTAATCAACCTACAGCAGAAATTTACCAAGTTGCCGTAGACGACCAATATCCATATTGGGTATATGGCGCACAGCAAGACAATACTACCATTGCCATACCTAGTGCGGCACCTAGTGCCACCTCACCACAAGGAACACAAGTTATGATTGATGTTGGAGGGTGTGAGACCGGACCAACAATACCTAAACCGGGTAACCATAATATCGTTTACAATAACTGTAAGGGACGTTTTAGTGTTTACAACAAAATTACGGGAGTTGGTAGGGAGTACTCAATTGGAGCATCCAATATCTATGGACACAATCCAAAAGACCTAAAATATAGATTTCAACGTGTTGCACCGGTTCATGTTTCGCCACATGACCCAGATGTTGTATATATGGGCTCTCAATTTGTGCATAAAACTAGGAACGACGGAGTTATTTGGGAAACAATTTCTCCAGATTTAACTGCTTTTGAAGCGGATAAACAAGTAAATTCCGGTAGTCCTATAACTAGGGATATTACCGGTGAAGAGTATTACAGCACCTTATATTCCATACGGGAGTCCAAAATTCAAAAAGATTTAATCTGGACAGGTTCCAATGACGGTGTAGTTTCGTTAACGCAAGATGGTGGGCAAACTTGGACGACCGTTACACCTAAAAATTTACCGAAAGGGGGTAGGGTAGAGTCCATAGAACCATCGCAGTTTGATCCCGCTAAAGCATATATTTCTGTAGATAGACACCTTTTAGGAGATACCACTCCATATTTCTATAAAACGGAAGATTATGGTAAAACTTGGGAGTTATTGACAAGTGAAATTCCGTCTGACTATACCAGTAAAGTATTACGCGAAGACCCGATAAGAGAAGGTTTACTATATGCAGGTACGGAATATGGTATGTTTGTATCGATAAACGATGGTGAAAATTGGAAACCATTTCAACAGAATTTACCCGTAACACCAATAACCGATGTAATACTATTTAGAGGCGATTTAATTTTAAGTACGATGGGACGCGGTTTTTGGGTGCTTGACAATATTACAACGCTAAGAGATAGTGCTATTACATCGCTAAATGATACTCCTGTATTGTTTCAACCGGATACTACAATACGATATAGAACGCCTAGAAGGTCTAGAGACTTTCCAAATTATCCTGAAACGGGTGTAATCATCGATTATTACCTACCTAAATCATTTAAAAATGAGGTAAAATTGGAAATACTTGATGCTAACAAGCAAACAATAACAAGTATTTTGAGTGATAGTACCAAAACTACATCTACAAAGGAAAATGTGGAAAATATGGCCCTTAGCATGTCATTTAGCTACTTTGACAATACCCTGGAAACTGAAAAAGGTATAAACAGATTTCAATGGAATATGCGACAAAAAGGCGCTTGGGACCATAGAGAATCTAGACGTTATAAAAACGGACCCATGGTTCCTCCAGGAAACTATACCGCAAAACTAACGGTAGGAAACAAAACTTTTGAACAGCCTTTCAAAATTCAAATAGATCCACGCTTAGCTAAAGAAGGTATAGATGAAACGATTATAGCGAATCATATCGCCTTTGAAAATAAAGTGTTGAATTTATTGACCGAAGCCCGCAAATTTCAGTCGGACCTAGAAACGGAAATCAAAAAAAGTAAGGGCGGTAGAAAACAGTCTTTAGAAACTGTTTTAAAGACTATTAAAAATGATGACGGTGCCTATCCGCAGCAAATGTTGGTTCCACAAATTGCGTATTTATCCTATATCGTTGGTGATGCGGATAAAATTATAGGTAAGGATATGAAAGAGCGGTATACGGAACTAGTAGCGGCACTCAAAAAATTAAAAGTAGAGGCCAATATTTAATTCAATTGCAAAGGTATATAGTAAGGTATGTGTAAAAGCATACCTTTTTTTGTTACTTTTAATTATAAGGAATACAAGACATTACTATGATTTTAAAAAGCATACGTTCAATTAGTATGGCATTTACAATGTGCCTATTACTTTTTACTTCTTGCAATACCAAGAAAAAAAATAATAATAAAGATCAAACCTATACGGTCACCGAAAAAACCTCGCCCAAATGGGTTTCATTGTTCAATGGTACGGATTTGACCGGGTGGACCATTAAAATACCCGGACATCCCTTGGGAGAGAATTTTGGCAATACGTTACGCGTAGAAGACAGCATTCTTAAAATACGTTATGATGCCTACGGACCGGAATTCAACAACCGTTTTGGAACGGTATATTATGATAAACATTTTACGGACTATAGACTTAAAGTCACCTATAGATTTGTTGGTGAAACAGCCCCAGGAGCACCATCTTGGGGATATCGGGATAGTGGAATTCAATTTCATGGTCAACCCCCTGCAACTCAAAAAATGGATCAAGCATTTCCGGTGTGTTTAGAATATAATTTTCATGGAGGAAATGGCAAAGAAGACAGACCCTTGGGTGCTGCTTGTACCAACGGAATGTTCATAGAACATAAAGGAGCTCAAAATACTACTACATGTATTCCTGCGGATGTTCCTAAAACGTTTCATGGTGATCAATGGGTCACGGCAGAAATTGACGTTAATAATGGGGAAATTGTTCATTATGTAAATGGCGAGGAAATATTAAGATATGCCAATCCCACTTATAACCCTGAAAATGAAACGGCCAAATCATTAATGAACGGTGATGATACAAAAGTAAAAGGTGGCTATATTTCCTTACAGTCCAACAGCCACCCAATAGATTTTAAAACCATAGAAATTATGGAATATTAAAACAATGTTTGCTATAACATGACTTTATCACCTGTCTTGGCGGCTTTAAAAATGGCATCTATTATTTTCATATCCTTAACTCCTTCTTCTCCGTCTACAGGAACAATAGGTGCTGTGCCATTATAAATAATGGCAGCCATTCCATCCATCTGTAATGTTTGATGGGTCATGTGCGGTTGTGTTAAAGGTCCTTCATGTGTTTTTCCTTCTATAGGTCCATAACCAGTAGATGGTTTCATCTCCACAAATCCTTTGCTACCGGTCATAAAAAACCGGTCTAGATGGTTCATATTATATGTACTTAAACAGTTTGCAACTGCACCGCTAGGAAATCCCATTTGAAACTGTATGGTCTCGTCTATGCCTTCTTTAAATTTTTCCGGATTGGTTTTGGTTTCCTGTGCGGTTACCCAAATAGGCTCTTCTCCCAACATATATCTGGCGCCGTTAATGGAATAAATACCAATATCCATCATTGCCCCACCACCAGATAATTCTTTATCCAGTCTCCATTGGTTGGGGTCACCTATAGTGAAACCAGATTGTCCTTGAAAGAATTTAACGTCTCCAAACTTACCTTCTTTACGCATTTTAATAACTGCAACGGTTTTAGGCTCAAAATGCATTCTATAGCCGATCAACAATTTAACGTTGGCCGCTTTACAAGCATCTACCATTTCTTGTCCTTCTTGGGCATTTACACCCATAGGCTTTTCACAGATAACATGTTTTCCAGCTTTGGCAACACGTATACTCTGGTCTTTATGTAATCCGTTTGGGGTAATGACGTATACCGCATCTATATCGGCATTATCTTTTATGGCATCAAAATTTTCATAGTTGTAACAGTTCTTTTCTGGTATACCATATTTAGATTGCCATTTTTTAATCTTAGATGGGGTACCGCTAATTACACCCACCAACTTGGCCCTTTTACAGGCCTGCATAGCTTCTGCAACCCTTGTACCGTAACTTCCCAACCCCATAATGGCAACTTTTAGTACCGGGCCCTCACAGGGCTCTTCAGAAGCTGCAAATAAGTTAACAGGACTATATAGTAAAGGTAGGGCTACAGAGGTAGCCGTAATTTTTTCTAAAAATTTTCTTCTAGTGCTCATGGTTTTAAATTTTGTTGTTAAGTAAAGTGAATTTAAATATAGCAATTCTACCCATGTAATAAAGGTTCTTCCTAAAACATATAACAATTAAATAGCAGTACGTTAATTGATTAGAGTAAAAATACTAGCAATGCCATTACAATTAATAGCCAGCAAACGGTATGTTGTATTAAAACGATATTTATGAGTAGAGGTTTTGTTAGGGAAGAGGATCAAGAAGAAATACCTATGGTACCGCCAAGAGCACATTTACCTAATGGTGCCATAAATTATGTAACCCCAAATGGGTACCTAGAACTACAAACAGAGAAAAAAGCGTTGATAAATGAAATTGAACAACTAGAAATATCCGATGAAAAAGAACGCAGGATAATGGTCAATTTCATCAATGCTAAACTTGGACTTTTAAACGAGCGTATAGCCAGTGCCAAATTAATCGACTTTAAGGACCAAATTTTGGACACTGTACGTTTTGGAGCAAAAGTTTCGGTTAAAATTAATGAAAGTAAAACGGTCAATAGCTACCAAATAGTTGGTGTGGACGAAAGTAATATAGCAATCAACAAAATTTCATATGTATCACCCATAGCAAAAATGTTGAACGGTAAAAAAGTAGGGGACACTGTTATTTTACAATTGGCCAAGGAGCAACGCCAATTTAAGATAGTAGCCATCACATATTAATTACATCACACCAAAAAATTAAAATTCGCATAGATACAATTCTATTAGTAATTTAAAATCCAAGGCTACATTTCATAGTCTTTTACAACAGCTCATCAACTTAAAATTTAAGTAAATTATTTATATGAGCATGTTTTATAGTTGAAACAGCAAAAGCTCGTCTGATTTTACCGCTAGTTTTAGACTCGGTTAAAACAAACAATCTTACACTATGAAAAATAAAGAATCAGCATCAAAAAAAATACAGGATCTTGAGCAGAATAAAAAAGATATGAAAAACAAACCTTTGACTACTAACCAAGGGTTAAAGGTGAACGATACCAACAACAGCTTAAAATCTGGAGAACGTGGATCTACCTTATTAGAGGACTTTCTATTAAGGGAGAAAATTACAAGTTTTGATCATGAACGTATTCCAGAACGTATAGTACACGCCAGAGGTAGTGCCGCCCACGGTTATTTTGAGCTGTACGAAAGTATAGAGGAATACAGTAAGGCAGGAATTTTTACGGATACCGCTAGAAAAACACCGGTTTTCGTACGTTTTTCAACAGTGGCCGGTTCTAAAGGGTCGCCAGATCTTGCAAGGGATGTTAGGGGGTTTGCAGTAAAATTCTATACGGAAGAAGGAACTTGGGACCTTGTTGGTAACAACATGCCAATATTCTTTATTCAAGATGCAATGAAGTTCCCAGACCTTATCCATTCCGTTAAACCGGAACCAAATAAGGAAATTCCACAAGCGGCCTCTGCTCATGATACATTTTATGACTTCGTCTCTTTGGCCACGGAAACCTTGCACAACCATATTTGGGTCATGAGCGACCGTGCCATTCCTAGAAGTTACCGTATGATGGAAGGTTTTGGTATACATACCTTTAGACTGATCAATGACAAAGGAGAAGCCCATTTTGTTAAATTTCATTGGAAACCAACCTTGGGTGTACACTCCGTAACTTGGGACGAGGCAGTTAAGATCAACGGTGCCGATCCTGATTTTCATAGAAGGGATTTATGGGACGCTATTGAAGCCGGACAATATCCTGAATGGGAATTGGGTATACAAGTGGTTCCGGAAAAAGATGAACATAAGTTTGACTTTGACCTGCTAGATCCTACTAAATTAATACCGGAAGAAATGGTTCCCGTTAAAATTATAGGAAAAATGACATTGAACAGAAATCCGGATAATTTCTTTGCGGAAACGGAGCAAGTGGCATTTTTACCGGGACATATTGTTCCTGGTATCGATTTCACGAACGATCCTTTGTTACAAGGTAGGTTATTTTCTTACCGTGATACTCAATTGTCCAGATTAGGAAGTCCAAACTTTCATCAGATTCCTATTAATAGACCTGTCGTTGAAACACATAACAACCAACGAGATGCTCATATGCAAATGGAAATACCAAAAGGACAAACCGCCTATTTCCCCAATAGCTTAAGTGGTGGTTGCCCACATCTATCAAAAATGGCAGAAGGCGGATTCCATTCTTATGAAGAGCGAATCGATGCTAAAAAAATACGTACAAGAAGCGAAAGTTTTAGCGACCATTTTTCACAACCGGCTTTGTTTTATAGAAGTTTAGCAGATTGGGAAAAAGAACATGTTGCCGCTGCGTATACATTTGAACTGGGCAAATGTAATCACGACCATATTAAAGAACGTATGCTTTGGATTATTGCCCAGATTGATGATGATTTAGCCGATAAAGTTGCTGAAGGTTTAGGAATGGATATACCTAAGGATATAGAAAGACCTATTAACCAGGCCATTGGTGCAGATGCCGATGCGGACAAACACCAACCGGGTGCTAAGAAAAATTACTTGGATAAATCTGAAGCACTAAGTATGGCCAATACTAAATTTGATAGTATAGCTACAAGGCAAATTGCCGTTTTGGCCGCAGATGGGTTTAGTATGAAAAATTTTAAATCCATGTCAGAGACATTGGATAAGGAAGGTGCCATGGTAAAAATTGTAGCCCCACATGGAGGTACCATAACTTGCGGTGAAGGTATGAAACACAAAGTTGATGCTGCCATTGCAACCACTGAAAGTGTATTGTTTGACGCCATCTATATTCCAGGGGGCGAAAAATCAGTCAATGCTATTATGGACAATGGTAAGTTCATCAAATTCATTAATGAAAGCTTTAAATATTGTAAGGCCATTGCTACTGATGATGAAGGAGAAAATGTATTGGACAATACCTTTGTAAAAGAGCATAAAAATGATGATGCTGTTCATATCAATGATGAACCATCAAATTTTGTAAAAAGCATTGCCAAGCACAGAAATTGGGAAAGACGCACATTGGTAGATAAAATTCCCGTGTAATTAAATGGTTATATATGGGACAAATCCACTGAAACCTTATGGTTTTGGTGGATTTTTTATTTAAATGGCCTTTCTCAACTTTATATTCTTTTTAGGAACGGTAAAATATATTGTAGATCCCTTATCTATAACACTATTTATCCAAATTCTACCACCATTTATTTCTACCATTTCCTTACATAAAAAAAGTCCTATTCCTGTACCTTTTTCATTGTTGGTGCCATAGGTAGATTCGTAATTGTTCTTATTGAATAAATTATGCTGTTTTTCTGCAGACATACCTACGCCATTATCCTTTACGGAAAGTACCAATTCTTCATCCCGTTCCATCGCGTTAATGGTAATTTCTCCATTTTTATGGGTAAATTTTATTGCGTTGCCAATAAGGTTACGCAGTACAATATCAACATTTGCATTATCACTATAACTAACCAAATTCTTTTGCGCCACAGTACTGATTTTTATAGCTTTCTTATCTGCCAAAGGTTTTAAAAGGCGTATATTATTTTCAATTAAATCATTGATACTAATATTTTTCGGCTCGGGCTTGGCGCCATTAATTTGCGTTTTGCCCCAAACCAAAAGGTTATCCAACATATCTGCTATTGCACTTAAATCCTGTAATGCCACAGGTAAAAATTTATCTGTTTCTTCCTTGGTCATTTGACCGTGCACATAGAATTGCATAAGTCCGTGAAAAGAATGTATTGGCCCCCTTAAATCATGTGCGATTAATGAAAATAACTTATCCTTGGTGTTATTACTCTCCTTGAGCTGTAATTCCCTATTAACCAATATTTCCTGTTTTTTACGTAAAATACCATTAAATCTCCCTTGTATTTTAAAATTTCTATAAATAAGGGCCAGCATGACAATCAATATCAATAGGCCTGCCAAGGCTAAATAGGTCAATGTTTGCTGACTTGCGAGTTCTCTATTTTTTTCATCAACAATCTGTTTTTTCTGAGCTTCAAAGTTCTGATAGCTACGGAGCATTGCCAAACCTTTTTTAAAATTTTCAGTACCAATTTTATCGGAAAGCGCCACATACTGATCTTGATAGTTCAAGGACATTTTAAAATTTCCCTTTTCTCTATTGATATGGGAGAGCATTTTTGCCGACATCATCAAAACTTCCGGGTAGCGTGTCATACTAGCCGCCTTATAGGTTTTTAAAGCATAATGCTCTGCCGAATCTATTTGACCTAAACCTATATAAGCCTCGGCCAAACCGTTATTCGTAATAATTGTTCCACGAAAGTAATCCAGATCCTTACAAAGCAAATTACTTTCCATAAACCATTCCAAGGCATCTTTATACTTTTTCTTTTCTAAGGCAATGATTCCCTTTACTTCATAACAAAAGGAAAGCCAATCCATTTGATCTTCTTCAATAAATATGGGTATCGCCTTTTTTAAAGCATTTTCGGCTTCTTCAAATTGATGTAAGAAAGCATAGGCATAACTCTTATTACTCAACGTTTTAGCCATTGTAAATTTATTCTTACCATTTTCACTAATACGAAGGGAATAGTCATTAAATACCAAAGCAGTTTCAAAATCTTTTAACCCAGTATACATAACGGCTATATTATCATATAAAATGGGTAGCATTTTGTTATCCTGGATTTTCTTACCAAGTTCTATACCTTCCAAATAATACTCTAACGCCTTGTCAACTTCACCTTTTATGGAAAGGTTGGTTGCATAATTATTTAAAACATTGATTTTTAAATTCGTATATGAATATTCATCAGCTAAATCAATAGCTTTTTCGTAATATTCTTTATACTTTATATCATTGTCTATTTGAGCATAATAATCTCCTAAATTTAAATATGCAAAACCCTCTCCTTTTTTGTAATTGCCTTTCTTGCTTAGTTTTAATCCCTGGTTAGACAGTAAGAACATACTATCAACATTCTTATATTTATACGCCTTTGCCAGGTCCATCAATACATCAATATAAGCCGGACTTTCTGGATTAAAACCTTTTTCAGCTTTTAACTCCTCTATTTGGGTAAGTATTTTCTGTGTTGATTGTGAAAAACAGGAGGTAAGTAAGAATATTTGAACTACTACGAACAGCAGATACTTTTGCAAAAAACATGGGAATGTAAAAAACTTCATTGCAATTAGGGGAATTACAAAATAAATATAGCGCCTTAATCTTTATTATCGCAATTTATGTTGTGAAAGCTTAATATATGTGTGTATTTTCTTACTATAGATTGTTTTGATACCCTTTTCTTAATATTCATTTAACTAATATAACCATTGTTTAACTAAACATTAGCACAACATCTTTTCTTTTTGCAAACCGTTGTAAAAGTTCTTACGTATTTATTATGATAATAAAATCTAAAAACAAGAAATTATGATATTTAAAAATTTAAAGTATATCGTTTGTTTAAGTATGGTATTGTTTGCGTTGAACTCTTGTAAAGATCAAGCCAAGATAGATGCCGAAAAGAAAGAAATGGAAAATAGTATAGCCATGGACGAAGCTAAAATCAAGGCAGATGCCGAAAAGGCCAAATTAGAAGCCAAGAAAAAAGAAATGAAGGCAACTAGTATTGCAGGTATAGCGGATAAGAATGAAGAGCTTTCAACTTTATTATCTGCCGTAAAGGCCGCAAATTTGGAGACCATGTTATCTGAACCCGGTAATTATACCGTATTTGCACCTTCTAACAACGCATTTGAGAAATTGCCCAAAAATATGTCGATTGCTGAATTGGGAAAGGCTGAAAATAAGGAGCTTTTGACAAAAGTGTTGCAATACCATGTGGTTTCCGGAAAAATTACATCAGATAAATTAGTAGACGCCATTAAAGGAGCAAACGGAAAATACGCTTTTGAAACAGTAAGTGGCAATGAAATTACTGCCAGTATGAAAAATGACAAGATTATCTTAAAAGATGAAAAAGGGAATAAAAGTGAAATTGTTCTAGGTAACGTAAATGCCTCTAACGGAATTATTCACATTATTAACGATGTGTTGATGACCAAATAAATTTCTTTAATTGTATAGTGAAAGAGGGCTAGTTAGCCCTCTTTTTTTTACTCTTTATCCACCCCATGACATTTACAAGTTCATTAAATTGCTTAATCAATATAAAAGGGGATTTAAAGGTGAATTAATGGTTTCTCCAATTTTGGCTCCCGGGCACCAGGTATCCCAATCATTTTGTTGTCCGTCATTGGTCGGTTTTTTTAATTTCATATCCTTATCCATATAGATGATCGTCATGACCTTACGTGTATTTTGGGTAGTATTTGCTCCAGCACGATGAAACACCCAACCGGAATGAAAACTTATTTCACCACAATCAAAAGGCTCTACAATATGTTTGAAATCAGTTACTTTAAGCCTGTTTTGGATGACTTTTTCACTTTCATCACTAATAGACAGTTCTCTACCTTCCATAATTTCATGGCTACCTGCGCTAAACTCCAAAGGCCCCATGGATAGTGGTGTGCTTTGTAGGGGAATCCATGCCGTGATCGTTTTATCAGATGCCAATGGCCAATAATATTGATCGGCATGCCAAGGGGTAATACCGCCACCTGCTTCTTTGAACAAAGCCTGATCATGATAAAGGCGCACCCCGTTAACTTGCATTAACCCAGCTGCAATTTGTGCAAGTCGCTTGGAAAATACCAAGGTTTTAATGGTCTCATCCTCTTGCCATAAATTAAACAACTGCATGAATGCCTTGCCATAGGTATCTCTTTTTTCTATTGGCTGTTTCTCTTTGGTTAATTCAGTTACTTTTTTTGTAATGACTTCATTATAAAACGAAATAGTTTCGGCATCAAATACCTGCTTTAATTTAATATAGCGATAGGTCTCATAAAAGTCTAAATGCTCTTGGGTAAGTGTATATTCCTGATTTAAAAGTGATGGTATTGTCATATAACTATTTTTTACTTCATAAAAATATCCTGATAAATACATTATATATTTTTCAATTTTACCTTAAACTATGCGTATATTACCATTATTATTATCGATATAATACATAATGAGACAAAATAAGTTTCTGTGAAGCCAATTATAGAAAAGATAGATTTAGTGGAAACGAATTCCTCTTTTCGTTTTTTTAAATTAAAAGAAGAACAGTTTATACCCTTTTGGCATTACCACCCAGAACTTGAAATTACTTTGATCACCAAGGGTAGTGGTACCCGTTTTGTAGGTAATAGTATACGTAACTTCAGTTCAAAAGACCTGGTGTTATTGGGGAGTAATTTACCCCATAATTACATTTCGCATAAAAATAATATTTCAGGAAAACAAGAAGCTTGCGTTTTACAATTTCCAAGCAATCTTTTTGAAACATTTAAAGAATGTGACCCTTTTAAAGCATTTTTCACCGATGCCGCCAGGGGAATTCAATTTATTCAACCAAGTCCATATCTCTTAGAAAAAATATGCTCTTTTGGTACCTTACCCAAAACAATGCAACCTGCTGCTTTATTAGATATTATACAGCAATTATTTGAAGATGAAAACAGGGTCTATTTATCGTCTTTATCGTATATACCAGAAATAGTATCCCATAAATCCAGGAGTAAAATAAAAATCATTACGAGCTATATTCTTGAAAATCTTGTAAATAAGTTAACCGTTCAAGATATGGCGTTAAAGGCAAACATGACGGGACCCTCTTTTTGTAGATGGTTTAAAAAAAGTACAGGCCACTCATTTATAACATTTTTAAATTTATCCAGAATAGAACTAGCCTGTATACATTTATCTACAACGGATAAACCTATACAGGCTATTGCTTTTGATTGCGGTTTTGAGAGCTTATCTCATTTTAACCGAACCTTTAAAAAACTTAAAGGATATAGTCCTAGGGAGTTCAGAACTTCCCTAAATGATGATTAAACGGTTACTTCTTTTTCGTTCAATTCATCTTTATTAACGTCTTCTACCGGTACGGAATCTTTTAGTTCCGTAAATTTTTGAATACGTTCCAGTTCATCTTCTTCTCCTGAAAAATATGGGAAAACATCCATTATTGGTGATTCTATAATGGCCGGTATGGTATAATCTCCCATAGTATCCTTCATTACGCTTACCGTATTATCGTAAGCCTCCTTTACGTCATTTGCCTGGACCAATAAATATTGATTGGTTTTTCTTTCCTTACCACTTTCCTCATCAAAGGCTATTAAGGATATTTTGGATTTGAACCACCTATCAGAATTTTCAAAAGGGTGTATTTCTGCGTAATTGGCAACCTTAATGTTAGTGATTTTTATTTCCTCACTATCACTTAAATAGGCGGACATTTCTTGCGTAATTCTACTTTCTGCTTCGGTATAGGAAATGGCATCAACCAAAAATGGCTCTGTCTTAACCTTAAGCATTCCGCTAGCTTCATCCAGTTTTCTATATTTAATCTTGCACTCATACCAAATTGCACTCATATCATGTTTTTTAGGGGAGGCAAATATAGGTCTTAGCCTTAGTTCACTTTGTAAAAAAAGGTATTAGATATTCACAATTTTCAACTGAAAAATATAACGCCTTTAGTATAAGTTACTTAGATAATTAATTAAAATAGCTCTTGAAAAGTAAGGTGTTAAAACACCTCTTTTTTTACATTCTCATAGTAAGAATCGCTTACCGGAATAGAAATATCCCCAAGCAGAACATCTCTACCTTTAAGACCCGTTACCCTATTTTTATTGATAATGTAGGACCTGTGTACCCTAATAAAATGAGTACTTGGCAATTCTTGTTCTAATGTTTTTAAACGTTGATTGCTCATTATTTTTTTGTCCGATAGGTGAAACGTAACATATTCACTATCACTTTCTACATAAATGATATCTGTAAATTTTACTTTGTGAAGGTCATAACCTGATTTTATGGTGAACCATTCAGAAACGGTTTTGTTTTCTATATCCTTGACTTTGTTTACTGCTGTTAAGAATCGCTCAAATGTTATTGGTTTTAAGAGATAATCCAACGCATTTAATTCATAACCTTCCAATGCATATTCTGAATATGCGGTGGTAAAAATTATCTTGGTAGTATTACGGACCATCTTTGCAAAGGACGTTCCTTTTAACTCTGGCATTTGAATATCCAAAAAAAGCAAATCTATGGTCTGCTCTTTCATTATTTGCATGGCCTCAAGGGGACTCTCTACCGATCCTACAAGATGTAAAAAATCAAGTTTGTCCACATAGGAAATGATCAAGCTACGGGCCAATTCCTCATCATCTACTACCAAGCAATTTATTTTATGCATTTAATTGAAGTTTTAAGTTCACTTTAAACGATTCTGGCGTATCCTCTATCTTTAAGAGATGCCGGTTAGGATAAAGGATAGCCAATCTTTTTTTTACATTGTCAATTCCAATTCCACCAACACCATCGGTAACCAGTGGTGAATTAGGCTTGCTATTTTCTATTTCAAAATTCACCTGATTTTTATCGGCGGTCAAGGAAATACGAATAAAAGTACCTGTAATTTTTTCAATGTTGCTATGTTTTAAGGCATTTTCCAAGAACGGTATCAGCAACATAGGCGCTATGGGTACTTGTGCATCCTCTGCATGAAATTGGGTGGTTATAGGGTAGGACTTACTACTCTTCAAGGAAAAAAGTTGAAGGTAGTTCTTTATGTAATCCATTTCCTTATAGAGCGGCACTATCTCTTGCTCACATTCATAAAGAACATACCGCAACATATCTGAAAGATAACTAATACTTTCTTGGGTTTTACCGGCATCTATAGCTGATAGTGCGTAGATATTGTTCAAAGAATTAAACAAGAAATGTGGATTAATCTGTGATTTTAAAAATTTAAGTTCGGTTTGTAAATTTTCATTTCTGTTCTTTATAATTTCTTCTTCCTTACGCTGAGCAAACAAGAATATTTCTACCAAAGTGGCCACTACACAAGCTATGGAAATCAATAATAGATTGATGAAAAATTTGGATGGTGGCCTTCTAATAGCATTTAAAGGTGGCCTACTATCCGCGTTGCGAGATAATCCGGGACCGGGACCGGGACCTGGGCCAGGACCAAATCCCGGACCAATATTTGGTACTTGGGTAAATTGGGTCAGCAAAAGGGTTACCACAATTACGGTTACTACAAGCGCAATTGAAAATAACAAGTATTTTTTCTTAAGTAATAAATGGGGTATTGCAAAATAAATCAACAGTGCAATGGCAAATAATTGAAAAATCAATGAGAGCCAATTTTCTCTCATAAAATCTAATTCACCACCATTAAATAACCATGCGGTTGCCCAAATGAATACCCACAATACCCCATGAAAAATAAAATTTTTATGTCGCTTCATGCTGCAAATAAAAGATATAAAAATTTAAACTAACGTCATTATCAGCCTTTTATAACCGTGGTAATTAAGTATTCACCCTATAAAAAAACCCATTCACTTAAAATTAACCGGTATACACTTAAAATCGTCATTTTGCATTGAGGATTCTTTCATCTTTGTGGTTCACATATCAATATTAAAAATAAAAAGACATGAAACTTATTACATTAAAAACTGGCTTATTGTTCACCTTAATGATCGCTTTAGGAACCCTGGCCGCCAATGCACAATCTAAAGGAGAACGTAGAGAACCACCCACTTTTAAAGAACTTTTAGAGCAGATGGACAAAAATGAGGATGGCCAACTTGCAAAAGACGAAGTGAAGGGTCCTCTACAAAACGGTTTTGATAAAATTGACCTTGATAAGGATGGTTTTATTACCGAAGAAGAATTGGAAAAAGCCCCTAAACCTAAGGGAAGACCTAGAAACTAAATTGCTTCTTCAAAAGAACAGCGGGTTTATAAAATTCTAAGAAGTTCTTTAAAAATCTAACATAAAAGAATTTTAAAAATTAAGAAGTGCCCATGAAAGCATTATGCACAAATACCAATATCAATAGTGTAGTCCTTAAATATCATATGAATTTTAATAAAAAGTAACATGAAAAAGAATCTGATAAAAAATATTGCGCCGCTTTCCATTCTGGTTTGTTTGCCGCTCATCTCCTTCATTGCATGTAGTAGTGATAGTATTGATGATACCACCTTAGAAGAAATGAATGAAAACGACGAAGATGAACCCGTGGTAACACAGCTGCATGCGGCATATAGTGCGTTCAACACAGATGCGGTCACCGTTTATTTGGATGGTTCTGAGGTGGTCATAGAAACTACCGGTCTACCTAACCATGAAACCGTGTATTGGGGAGAAGGCAATACCCTTTACAAGGAGGAACCTGATGTAGCCCGTACACCAAGTATCATGTCCAGCAACAATAATGCGACTACTATAAGGGTCGATGCTACTCCAAATTTATCTGGCAGTACGGTTTCAACCAATTTTAATACTATTGGTATTGCGGTTAGCGGAGCATCCATTTTTAACGATCAAGAAGGTGGTGGTCCATTAGACCAAGCTGCCGCAAGCTTAGATTGGACAGGCGCTCATATAGGTCCGGGGGTATATCACTATCACCTAGAGCCCAAAGCTTTTACAGATGATGACGAAAACCTTGTGGGTATATTGTTGGACGGAGTGTTCCTATATGGTCGTAAATGCAGCTCAACAGGGGAATATCCAACAAATTTAGATACTTCTGGCGGGCATACTTCTACAACCCAATATACTGATGGTGAAGAAGAATATCACTACCACATCATAAACGAAGTATATTCAACCACTGGGTCTTATTTAGCATTTGCAGGGCCCTACCAAGGATATTAAAATATGAAAAAGTTCCATTTCCATACTATTTGTTTTATAATAATTTTTCAAGTTGGTTGTAAAAATACAACTGAGCCTAAAGCATTGATTGATGAACCAATAATGATCAAGCAAGAAACCAAGTTTAAAGAAGAATTAAAGCTAAATCAATTAGAAGGTACTTGGTATTACAAAAACTCACCTTATGATGGTTATGCTTTAACCTTACATGAAAATGGTTCTTTGGCGGAAAAGGTGGGTTTTGTAAATGGAAAGAGAGAAGGAGTTGCCAAAAGATGGTCAGCTAATGAAGTACTCCGAGTTGAATACCATTATAAAAACAATCGCCTTGAAGGTTCTTTTAAAACTTGGTGGGAAAATGGACAACTAGCACAAAAGGCCAACTATGTCAATGGTAAGATGCACGGTATAGAGAAAAAATGGTATGCAGACGGCCAATTGGCAAAAGAAAGACAATTGGTCAACGGTAGGGAAGAGGGCCAACAAAAAGCTTGGCTACAAAACGGTACTTTGTATGTCAATTATGAAGCTAAAAACGGACGCATATTTGGTTTGCGAAGAGCAAATTCTTGCTACCAATTAGAAGATGAAGTTGTGGTTAGATCAGAAAACGAAACATTATGAAAAAGACCATATTTTATATAGCTACCTTAATGCTTTTTTCTGCTTGCAAACAGACCGTTAAAAAGGAGAATATACAAGTGACCGAAACAAGTAGGGTTGCATATTTACCCTATTATAACGATGCGTCTTTTACGCCACATTGGTTGACCCCAAATTCTAAGGAAGAAAAACAATTTCATAAAATTCCCGATTTTAAACTGGTTAATCAGCTAGGGGATACCTTAACCCAAAAATCATTTGAAAATAAAGTTTATATAACGGACTTCTTTTTTACTACTTGCCCAGGAATTTGTTTAAAAATGACAAATAATATGACCAAGGTACAAGAGGCATTCTTAGACAACCCTGAGGTTGCAATTTTATCGCACTCCGTAACCCCGTCAATCGATTCCGTTTCTGTATTGAAGACATATGCTGAAAAGAACGGAGTTATTGATTCTAAATGGCACTTGGTGACCGGTGATAAAACTGAAATTTACAACTTGGGAAGAAATGAATATTTTGTGGAAAACAACTTAGGTATTCCAAAGGATATCAATGACTTCTTACATACTGAAAACTTTCTGCTAATTGATAAAAACAAGCATATACGAGGTATTTATAACGGACTCAACCGGGCTTCTATAGCACAATTGATAACGGATACTGAGGCTTTACTAAACGAAATGTAACTACCCAGCTAAACGTTTTACCATTTAATTCATGTGAGAATATCTATTTTCAAGAGCTATTTTGCAGGTAAATATTGAATTACAGATAATTAAGTACCTATCACCTATAAAAAAACCTTACATTTATAAGGCTTACAAAACATAATCCTCCGGTTTTTACGAGCAATAACCTTGTAAAACTTACCAAATGCCCATATATATGGATAGGCACGATGTGTCTAAAGGAGTAACCGCTGAGGATGTAGCCGAACTACACAACCAAGATTTAACTATACAGCACAAATATTGCTGTAAAGGTCTTAGCTATTGGTTTGATGAAGATAGAAGTACAGCTTTCTGCCTAGTTGAAGCACCAAGTAAAGAAGCTATTGTTGAAATGCACACCAAAGCACATGGCGATGTACCCAATACCATTATTGAGGTAGATGCCAGCATTGTTGAATCTTTTTTAGGACGTATTGAAGATCCTAGTAAATCACAAAAGAAAGAGCTAAATATTGTTAATAATCCTGGGTTCAGGATTTTGGCTGTTCTTAAATTTATGGATGGTCAACATTCCACTTCTCCAAAAAAAGAAATCTTGGAGCAATTACATACTATCATAGAAAATTTTGAAGGTCGACTTATTGATAGTTATAATGAATATCTGTTGATATCATTTACATCTACCACCAAAGCTTTAAACGGTATATTAGAATTAAAAGATTGTTATCAGTCAATAAAAACAGATACACAACAAATTCGGATAGGTGTTGGTGCAGGCGTTCCTGTTACACAAAATCATGGGTTCTTTGAAGAAACGATTAAAACCGCCAAACGTTTAACCGATATTCAACATTCACACATCATAATAACTACAGAAGTCAAAGAGTTGTATGAAAGTGAAAATCAGAACAAAAAATTAAATCCAACTTTATTTAAAACCCTTCTTTTCCAAGAAGAAGAGTTTTTAAACAATGTAATGAATTATTTAGATAGCGAATGGCAAAACCCCAATTTAGGAGTAGACGATTTCTGTTCTCATTTGGGACTGAGCACTTCGCAATTATACCGCAAAACCAAAAGTCTATTACAGACTTCCACTAATAATTTAATTCAAAGGCATCGTTTAAAAGAGGCCATTAAACTTTTGCTAAAAAAGGACCTTAATATTTCTGAAGTAGCTTTTGAAACGGGTTTTAATAGTGCTGCGTACTTTACAAAATGTTTTCAAAAGGAATATAAAATGCTGCCATCTAGCTACTTAAAGAGTAATTAGATAAAACTTCTGTTCTTTTTTAGTGAACGAAATGTTATAGGGTTTGGTTGAAATGTAGAATTATCAATGAAAAAGCATGGCTAGTTTTGGAATATATAACCAAAACAATAATGTCATGAAAAAATTCATCATCCTCATTTACGGTATTCTAGCTTACATCATTTTTTTAATCGCATTTCTATATGCCATTGGTTTCGTCAATAATTTATGGGTGCCAAAAAGCATAGATTCTGGTATTGAAATAGATACCATTTATGCTTTATTAATAAATATTGCTTTGCTTAGTGTTTTTGCTTTGCAACATAGTATCATGGCAAGACCGGCTTTTAAGAACTGGTGGTTTAAAATAATTGGTAAAGCGGCAGAACGGAGTACCTATATTCTTTTATCCAGTTTGGCACTTATACTTATTTATTGGCAATGGCAGCCTATGACCACTATAGTATGGTCTGTTGATAATGTAATCTTGGCTACGATTGTACAAGGTGTATATTTTATGAGTTGGTTAATTGTTTTATTGTCCACATTTATGATCAGCCACTTTGAACTTTTTGGTCTTACCCAGATTGTGGACAATTTAAAAAACAAGGTTACAAAAGAACCTTCATTTAGAGTAAATTATTTTTATGGATTGGTACGTCACCCAATAATGTTAGGATTTATAATTGCTTTTTGGGCTACACCTACAATGACCATAGGCCATCTCTTATTTGCTGCAGTAACAACTAGTTATATTCTGGTTGCCGTGAAATTCCTAGAAGAAAAAGACCTTAAAAAAGCACTGGGCAAGACCTATGAGGAATACCAAAAAAAGGTACCTATGATTATTCCGTTCACAAAAATTTCCAATAATAATACTATTGAACCAAAAGGTCTAAATAGTGGACTTTAATACCAATCTAAAATTTAAATTATGAAAATAGAAACACAATCCTTTACAGATAAATTAGTTGAAAACTTACGCAACTTAACCAAGGCTACAATTATAACACCAACGGACCAGGACTATAATATTCAGCGCAAAGTATATAATGCAATGATAGATAAGCAGCCTGGGGCTATAGTCATTTGCACCAATACTACAGAAGTACAAACCGCTATCAATTTTGCTCGAGAAAATAATGTCCTTCTTGCTATAAGAGGTGGCGGACATAATGGTGGCGGATTAGGTTTATGTGATGATGGTATGGTCATTGATCTATCGGGTTTAAAATCCATCACCATAAATACTGAAAACAATACCGTAAAAGTAGGCGGTGGTTGTATTTGGAACGAGGTAGATAATGCTACACATGAATATGGACTGGCAATACCCTCTGGTATGGTATCAAGCACCGGTGTTGGTGGTCTTACCCTTGGTGGTGGTGTAGGCTATCTTTCTCGAAAATATGGCCTTACCATTGATAATCTTTTAGAAGCTGAAATGATCCTGGCAGATGGGTCTATTGTTATAACCAATAAGGATCAACACCCCGACCTTTTTTGGGCTATTCGTGGTGGTGGTGGCAATTTTGGGGTAGTAACCGAATTTACTTTTCAAGCACACAAACAAAAAATGGTCTATGGCGGACCAACATTATGGCCCATAGAACAGACTGAAGAAATTATGGGGTGGTTTGATGGTTTTATAAAAACCGCCCCAGATGATATTAATGGGTTTATAGCCACTATGGTCATTCCGGAATCTCCATTTCCCGAGCATCTTCATAATAAGAAATTTTGCGCCATTGTTTGGTGCTATACAGGGGCTATGGATCAAATGGAAGAAACTTTTACTCCTATTTTGGATAAAAAACCGTTGTTTGCCCATACAGGGGAAATGCCTTACCCAGCGCTGCAAGCTATGTTCGATGGACTGTTTCCTACTGGAATGCAATGGTATTGGAGAGCTGACTTCTTCAATTCACTGACCCCTGAAATAAGTGCCCAGCATTTAAAATTTGGTTCTAAAATACCTACTCCTTTATCACAAATGCATTTATACCCCATTTCTGGCGCAGCAAGCAGAGTAGGTGCCACGGACACCCCGTGGGCATATCGTGACGCCGAATATTGTGGTGTGTATGTTGGTGTAGACCCTGACCCAAAAAATGCCGATAAAATTACCAATTGGTGTAAAGATTATTATAACGCACTGCACCCATACTCGGCTGGCGGAGCGTATTCGAATTTTATGATGGATGAAGGTCAAGAGCGAATTAAAGCAAGCTATAAACGGAATTATGAGCGACTAACCAAAATAAAATATCTATATGACCCCAATAATTTTTTTAGAGTAAATCAGAATATCGCTCCTAAAGCGTAACTTACAGCTACAAAACAATGATAATGAAGAATATAGTGTATTACGTAGCTATTTCCATTGACGGATATATCTGTGGACTCGATGGTGATATCAGCGGATTTGTAGGTGAGGGTAGTGGGGTCACAAAATATATGTCAGATTTAAAGGGATTTGAAACTACGATCATGGGTAAAGACACCTATGAATTTGGATATGCCTACGGACTAAAACCTGGGCAGCCAGCGTATGCGCACATGCAGCATTATATTTTCTCTAAATCTTTACAGTTTGATAATAAAAGTAATCAAGTACATATTATTTCTGAATATGACTTAGATAAGATTAAAGAACTGAAACAAAACTCAACCACAGATATTTACTTATGTGGAGGTGGCGTTTTTGCCGGATGGCTTTTTGATAATCAACTTATAGACATCATTAAGGTAAAAATCAACCCCTTGATCTTAGGAGCTGGTATACGATTATTTGGGGAATCTACATCTGGTTATCAATTAGTACTCACAGACACCGAATCTTATGATGGCGGACTGGTATTTAATACGTATTCTTTAAATTATAATTCGTAATATTTTACAACAAAATAGTCCAGAAAACCAAACGGCTTTCTGGACTATTAACTAACAACCAAACTAAACTTCTTATTTCAGTGCTGCCAATAACTTCTCTGCCACCAACTCAGATGATGCAGGGTTTTGACCTGTAATTAAATTACCATCTTGTATGGCATAGGGCGCCCAATCTTCTTTTTTAGAATAAATTCCGCCACTTTCCTTTAACATATCCTCAACCAAGAAAGGAACAACGTTCGTTAATTGAACGGCTTCTTCCTCAGAATTGGTAAAACCGGTTACTTTTTTGCCTTTTACCAATTTTTCACCATCCGTACCAGATACTCTTTTTAAAGCTGCTGGTGCATGACATACAAAAGCAATAGGCTTCTTCTGCTCATTGAAAGTTTCAATAAGCTTCACCGATGTGGCATCATTGGCCAAATCCCATAATGGTCCATGTCCTCCTGGATAAAATACAGCATCAAAATCAGCTGCATCTACTTCTGCAAGGATTTTGGTAAAATTTATTAAATCCTGTGCTTCCGCATCATTTTTAAACCTGATCGTGTCTTTGGTTTGTGCGTCTTCCGTATCACTACTGGGATCTATGGGTGCTTTACCACCCAATGGCGTAGCTACTGTAATTTCCGCTCCTTTATCCAACAAACTATAATACGGCGCTGCAAATTCCTCTATCCAGAACCCTGTTTTTTTTCCTGTGTCTCCCAAAGAATCATGGGAAGTCAATACAAATAATATTTTCATTTTCTTTCTTTTTTATTTATTCATAATTAAAGTCTACCTATTAGACCTTTACTATCATTTTACCTTTTTTATTCCCTTTCATCATATCCAAAAATGCTTGTGGTGTATTTTTAAAACCTTCTACAATAGTTTCTTTATAGGTCAGTTTTTCCTCTCCTAACCAAGTGGATAATTGTTTCATTGCCTGCGGAAATTTATCGGCATAATTACGTACAATAAATCCTTGCATCAATGCACTGTTCTTTACTAAGAATGGTTGTACCGCAACCGCCATTGGTGTTTCGGTTTTGTTGTATACCGATATGGCTCCGCATATAATTATTCGTGCAAACTGATTGATGTTGAACAATACCGCATCAGATATGGGTCCTCCAACATTATCAAAATAAATATCAACTCCGTTAGGTGCAGCTTCTTCAATTGCCGCTTTCATATCTTCCGTAGTTTTGTAATTGATACCATGGTCAAAACCGAATTCCGATTTTAGCATCTCAATTTTTTCATCCGTCCCGGCTATACCAATAACATTAAGTCCAAGAATTTTTCCAATCTGGCCTACAACACTACCAACAGCGCCCGCAGCACCGGAAACTACCAAGGTTTCTCCCTTCTTAGGTTTCCCTATTTCATGAAGACCCAGGTATGCGGTCAAGCCTGTCATACCCACTATTCCCAAATAGGCACTTAAGGGAGCTTTACTTTTATCTACTTTTTGCAACCCTTCTCCATTTGAAATTTGTTGCTCTTTCCATTCCAATAATCCGGATACGAAATCACCTTTCTTATAATTTTCATTTTTAGAATCTAACACCTCTGCTACGATACCTGAACTTATGGGTTCCCCAACTTTAAATGGTGGTACGTAAGATTTAGCATCGCTCATTCTACCTCGTAAATATGGGTCTACTGATATATATTTAGCCTCTAATAATACTTCACCATCAGAGACATTTAATTCATTATCTAATTTTTCAATTGAAAAATCATCTAGGGTAGGGGTTCCTACCGGTCGCTGTTTTAAATTAATTGACTTACTCATAATTTATATACTAATTGTTATAAAAATTTCTAGTCGGAATTTGGCTCAACCCACTTTAATTAAGGTTGTTTACCTAATAAAATTCCTTTGATATTATGTATAATTTGATTTACAATTCAAAGGTATTCAAAAAAAAGAATGAACATTCATTTTTTAACATAGGTTTATAGAATGAATCATAATTACGATATAAAAAAAGCACCTAAATAGGTGCTTTTAAACTTTTAATCCATAATCATGATGGACTTCACATTGACAAATTCTTTCATACCAAATCCTCCATGTTCACGTCCATAACCGGAATCTTTTACTCCGCCAAAAGGCATATTCGGTTCTGCCAATCCAAAGGAGTTTATAAATACCATTCCTGTATCAAAGTGTTTTTCTGCTAGTTCTGTAGCCTTTGCAACATCTTTGGAAAATATTCCGCCACCTAAACCAAACCTACTATCATTGGCAATACGCATGGCATCTTCATTATCCTTTGCTTTGATTAAAGAAGCAACGGGTCCAAATAACTCATCGTCATAAGCCGGTTGCCCTGGTGAAACATTACCTAGTACGGTAGCAGGGTAGAAGTAACCTTCTCCATCCGGAATTTTGCCACCGCATAGAACATCGGCACCTTTTTCTACACTTTCCTGTACTTGCTCGTGAATTTTATCTCTAAGATCTTCACGTGCCATGGGGCCTAATTCGGTATCTTCATTCTTAGGATCACCCACTTTTAAAGCATCCATCGCCTTCACAAACTTTTCCTTGAATTCGTCATAAACTTTCTCTGTAGCGATAAATCTTTTTGCCGCAATACAGGTTTCTCCGTTGTTATAGATACGGCCCATAACACTTTTTTCTACGGCTAAATCAATATCGGCATCATCCAATACTAAATAGGCATCATTACTACCTAATTCCAATACTGTTTTCTTTAATTGTGAACCGGCTTTCTCACCAATTTTTTCTCCAGCCACCGGGCTACCGGTCAAGGTAACACCACGTACCAAGTTATGCTCTATGACGGCATTGGACTGTTCATGCTCTATCACCATGACATTAAAAAGATTTGCGGGCAAACCTGCTGTTTCAAAAATGTTCTTCAGCAATTTGGCCGTGCCGGTTACATTAGACGCATGCTTTAAAAGGATACTATTACCGGCCATCAAGTTTACTATGGTATAGCGTAATACTTGGTAACTTGGGTAGTTCCAAGGCTGTATGCCATAAATGATTCCCATTGGAGAATAGGTAATAATACCTTTTCCGCCGTCGCTCAATTCACGCTCTTCGCTCTTTAAAAACTCTGGGGCATGTTCTGCAGAGTAATTACAAATTGCCGTACATAAATCCACCTCTTGGTGACTCTGTTTTAGCAATTTCCCCATTTCATCGGTCATTAGCTCAGAAAGTTCTTTCTTGTAATTCTGAAGTTCTTCACCAATGGATTTAATAATTTCCCCACGTTCTTCAACGCTCTTTGTTTTCCACTTTAAAAATGCTTTATGAGACTGTTGAATACTTTCTTCAACCTGCTCGTCTGTCATATAGATATGTGACTCAATTTCTTTTCCCGTAGTAGGATTTATGGTTTTAAATGTATCTTGTTTTGTTGTCGTAGACATAATTTTATTCTATTTAAATTAATACTATTGTTGCTCGCTTGGCACCAAATAAACATCATTGATATTTACTCGGGCGGGTTGAGACAACGCATAATAAATAGCATCAGCAATATCATCAGCTTCCAATGTTTCCATTTTTTGCATTTCTTTCATTTTCTCCTTGATATCTTCATCAGTAATGGTGTCCGTTAAATTGGTTGCAACGGCTCCCGGTTCTATGGATGTAATATTGATTCCGTACTTGGGTGCCAATTCCTGTCGTAATCCTTCAGAAAACATTTTCACGGCAGATTTAGTGGCGCAGTATACCGCTCCACCCGGAAAATAACGATGTGCCGCCATAGATGAAATATTGATAATATGTCCATCTTTATTGGCCTTCAATTCAGGTAGTACGGCAGCAACCCCGTTCAATACACCTTTAATATTAACATCGACCATTTTATCCCATTCATCGGTCTTTAATTTTTCAACAAAAGAAAGTGGCATAAGTCCCGCATTATTGATTAAAGCAGTAACTTTTCCAAAAGTTGTTTTCGCCTTGGAAACCACTTTTTCAAAATCTTCCATTTTGGTTACATCACCGGAAACTACCAATGCTTCTCCACCATCTTTTTCAATATTTGATTTTAAATCGTTAAGCTCATCTTCACTTCTTGCCATGAGTACAACCTTGGCACCGTGAGAGGCCAGTTTATGTGCGGTAGCCTTACCAATTCCACTTGATGCCCCTGTTACTATAATTACGCTATTTTCTATTTTCATTGCTCTTGTTTTTAAATTCAACAGCAAGATAAATGTAATGAGTAGGGGAGTTTGACTAGTTTAATCTAAGCATTGACCTATTTGCATTTAGAGGATAGATTATTTGCTTTTGAGTCAAAAAAATTATTGTAAAATTAATTTTAAAGATGATTTGGAAGTAAAAAGGAATTTTAAATATAACAGGAAAATTTAGAAAAACGTTTTATTCAATAACCTCTCCTTTTTCCTCAGCTACAATCTTTCCCCAATCTGCTATAGCGTTAAGCACAGGTGCTAAACTTTCCCCAAATGAGGTTAATTCATATTCTACTTTTAATGGAGGTTTTTTGGTATAGACCCTACGTGTTATTAGTCCATCTTCTTCCAATTTCTTCAATTGTAGACTTAAGGTACGTTCCGTAATCGTAGAAATTAATTTATACAATTCGTTATAGCGTTTTTTACCGCCTATCAAATAAATAAGAATTACGCTTTTCCATTTACCGCCAATTAATTCCATAGCTATACTGGTTGTACAGGAAAACATTTTATCATTGTACTTGATCAATCTTTTTTTATGCGCTATAGCCACTATTCCTAATTTTAAAAAACAAAATTAACAAACTATACAATAGCATACAACTATACTTTTTATAGTATATTTTTATAATTACAAATATCTGATAACCAGTATCATGTATTTAAAAATTTTAAAAATATTATACTATCATTTTTGACCGTTATTGCCAGTTTAAAACCCTCACCATACATTTGTACTATACTTTTGATAGTTTAAAAAATTTAAAACATAAAAAATGAAAACACCCAGCATAAATAAAGAGGAAGTATTGAATGCTTTTAATTACAGGCATGCCACCAAAGAATTTGATCCTTCTAAAAAACTTTCTGATGCAGATATCAATTTTATATTGCAGACGGCCAACTTATCACCAAGTTCGTTTGGCTTTGAGCCTTGGCATTTTATTGTTGTTCAGGATAAGGAATTACGCGAACTTTTAAAGCCAGTAGCATGGGGCGCTCCCGTAAAATTAGATACGGCCAGTCATTTTATTCTAGGGTTGGCAATGAAAGCACCCATGGTAAAACATGATGCTTCATATATTGAACATATGATGAAAGAGGTAAAGCAAATGCCTGCAGAGGTTGTAGAAGTATATTCTAAATTTTATAGAGAATTTCAAGAACGTGATTTTGATTTAGACACCGATAAAAAGTTATTCGATTGGTCATCAAAACAAACGTACATTGCTCTAGGTAATATGATGACTGCCGCGGCCCTAACCGGAATAGATTCTTGCCCTATAGAAGGATTTCATATAGAGAAAACCGAAGCATTATTAAGGGAAAAATTTGAAGTGGATACGGATAAATATGGAATTTCTTTTATGGCTGCATTCGGATATAGAAAAGCGGATCCAGAGTTCCCAAAGTCTAGAAGACCAATAGAGGACATTGTTACTTGGAAATAACAATAGATAATTGCTAAGAAAGAAAGAGTAAAAAAAAAGTTCCGAAGTCCTAAATTTTGGAACTTTTTTTAATTTAAAAATTAAAATTGATAAGATGAAAAAATTAGTATTAGTTGTATTAACAATAGCAACAACAGTATATACAAGTGCACAAACGCCAACAAAAGATTCTGCCAAATCTGTAAATGAAGTGGTAACTGCAGACAATGTAGAATGGGGTTGGTTAAACCCGTTACGAGGCGATAAAAGTCCCGCTGCCGGAAAACTTTGGGGAGATCGCACAAAAAATGAGCCCGCAGGTTTTTTAGTGAAATTTAAAAAAGGATTTTCATCGCCACCACATATTCACAACATTACCTACCGTGGAGTGGTGATTCAAGGTTTATTACATAATGATGATGAAAAAGCAGAAAAACAGTGGTTGCCAGCAGGATCTTATTGGCAACAACCAGCAGGCGAAGCGCATATTACTTCTGCTGATGGTAATGAAAATATGGCATTTTTAGATATTCAAGAAGGGCCGTATTTAGTGAAGCCAACTTCCGAAGCTTTTGATAATGGTGAACGACCAATTAATGTAGATAAAACCAATTTAGTATGGTTAAACGCTAATGATATTGAATGGGTGTCAGAAAAAAGTAATGTAGAAACTGCTTTTTTATGGGGAAGTCACGAAGAAAACCAATTGCGTGCAACACTTTTAAAATTACCAGCTGGTTTTAATGGTAGCATTAAAAATTTGAGTACAAACTTTAGAGCTGTGGTTATTTCTGGTGGATTAATGCTTCAATTTTCTAAAAAGGATGCTAAAAACGAGTTACAGCCTGGTTCTTATTTTGGAGCAGAAGAAAATGCAACCTCAATTATTTCAACAGATAGGGAAACAGTTGTTTACATAAGAAGTAATGGTCTTTTTAAAATTACTATTTAATCAATAAGCATTATACAGATAAAAAGAGATGCGTAATTACCCTACATCACTTACGCTGTGGCTTTGAATTATGTTATAAAAGAAAACATTTGAAAGTATTATCAAGGCATATCATGTCATAGCAAAACCTATGAATCTAATTTTAGGAGTAAAATTAGCATAGCTCAAATTCATTTTACAAATATCTTACTCATAAAACATATTTGATAGTAGTAAGCATAGCCGGTATAGGTAATTTCGTAGCGTTGTACTTATCCTAAGTATAACAAATTTGACAAAAACCGGTCAGTATTTCAATAATGATAAAGGTTCGTACGCAACTGCACATCCAGATGCTTATGATAAAGAAAAAGTGGAAAGCTTACTTAACCTTACCAGATCAATACCTGTTCTTTAACCATAAACTTGTCATTTATCACTAATACCATAAGTACTAATCTAGCAACAATTCTTATCTTTCAAATAATGAAAATATTTACCAAAAGAATCTAAAGAAGCTTGTTTATAACTAAGTTATTTGTGTTCTTGCAAGATTAATTTTTTCCCGCTATAATGGATAACTTAATTACTTTTTCAATCACTGTTTTTACCGGATTTTTCGCTATCACGAATCCAATATCCAATATGACCGTATTTTTATCGCTCACCCAAGGTGCGGATGATAAGACAAAACAGGATATCAATAAAAGAGCCAATATCATTGCATTCACCATTGTACTGGTTTTTGTGCTGTTGGGTAAGTTTATTTTTGAATTGTTCAATATTAGCATTCCGGCATTTAAGATAACCGGCGGAATTTTGATATTCTATATTGGGTTTGATATGCTACAATCCAAACAGTCTAGTATTAAGAGCATAAAGAAGGTTCATATTGATGAAAATATAGCGGTGTCGCCTTTGGCAATACCAATTTTGGCCGGTCCGGGTACTATTGTAACTTCAATGAATTTTGTCTCTAAAGTAGAACCTATTCAAATCATCATAGTTATCGCTATTTTTGGATTGATGAGCTTGCTCACCTATTTTACATTTAGACTTAGTAATCTAATTGTCAAGATTGTAGGATACAATGTTATATCGGTTATAGGTAAGATTATGGGGTTGATCATTGCCATTATAGGTACAGGTATGATCATTGAAGGCATTAAATTATCTTTTGATTTGATTACACGGTAACATTATATAACATCCATATTTTCCTTTGAAATGAAAAAAGTCTTGGTTCTTTTTGCGCATCCAAAGTTTGAAAAATCAAGAGCGAACAAGGTTCTCGTAAATGCAATAGCACATAAGGAACATGTTACTTTTCATGATCTGTATGAGTTATATCCAGATTTTCATATTGATGTAGTTACTGAAAAAAAATTATTGGAAGAGCATGATGTCATTATTTGGCATCACCCAATGTATTGGTATAGTTGTCCGCCTTTATTAAAACAATGGTTAGATATAGTTTTGGAGTTCAATTGGGCCTACGGACCCAAAGGCACGGCGCTTCAATCCAAAATATGCCTAAATGTAATAACGACAGGGGGTTCCAAAGAACTATACTGTTCTAAAGGAAGTAATAGTTACACTATCAATGAATTTTTAAGACCTTTTGAACAAACGGCCAATTTATGTTTAATGGCTTATAAACGACCGTTCACGGTCATGGGCACCTATAAATTGAACGATAATGAACTAGATGCGTATGGTGAAAAATACAGCGCATTAATAGATGAGTTGCAACAATCTTAATCTAAACGGGCAAATGTTTATTATGGATATTCAATAAAATGATTATAAATGACGGGCAGTATACTTTTTGAAGCTATTGTATTCTTATTGGGAGCCATTATCTGTGTCTCCATCGCTAAGAAATTAGGCCTTAGTTCCGTTTTGGGCTATCTCATGGCCGGCGTTTTAATAGGTCCGTATGTTCTAGGGTTTATTGGCGAAGAGGGAGAGGACATTCTCCACTTTGCAGAATTTGGGGTAGTGGTCATGTTATTTCTAATAGGTCTAGAAATTGAACCAAAGAATTTTTGGAACATGCGTAAAACCATTGCCGGTATGGGCGGTTTACAGGTAGCGGCCACTATGGTACTTTCTTATTCATTTTTTTATACCATTGGGTTTAGCTGGAAGATATCTTTGGTAATTTCCATGGCCGTAGCACTTTCTTCAACGGCAATTGCCATGCAGACCATTAAGGAAAAAGGGTTAATGGAAACTACATTTGGCACCTCTGCGTTTTCCATTTTATTGTTTCAGGATATTATCGTCATATTTATGTTGGGAGCCATCCCTTTATTATCTAACTCCAATACCGATGTTGATGCCAATACCCATGATTCCACGGGCAATTTATTGGATAGTTTGCCCTTGGGTTATCAAACTTTGGCCATTATCCTATCTGTGGTGCTTATCATTGTGGCGGGTAGGTATCTAATAGTTCCTATGTTGCGTAAAGTGGCACAGACCGGTGTACGGGAGCTGTTGATTGCCTCTGCATTGCTCATTGTATTCAGTATTTCTTTTTTAATGGAATATGTTGGACTTTCACCTGCCTTAGGGGCATTTTTAGGTGGGGTAGTGCTATCCAGCAGCGAATATAAACATGAGCTGGAAAGTACATTGGAGCCCTTTAAAAATCTTTTACTTGGATTGTTCTTTATTGCTGTAGGCGCATCAATAAACTTTGTGGTCATTGCTAAAATTCCTTTGACCATTGGCGGAATTTTACTCGCCGTAATGATTATAAAGGCATTGGTCTTATGGATAACGGCACGGGTCTTTAGCCTAAAGTTGGATCAAAAGTTACTATTAACCTTTAGTTTGGCACAAATTGGGGAGTTTGCCTTTGTTTTATTATCCTTTGCTTTTCAACTGAAAATATTGGGACAGGAACAAATGGATATTATGTTGGTCATTACCGCATTGACCATGACCCTGACCCCAGTTATAAGTATTATTAATGAGCGATTTATACTGCCAAAAATTGGTACCAAGGAATCTATAAAACGCCCCATGGACCACATTGCTAAAACTCAAAATGTAATTTTGGTAGGCTTTGGTCATTTTGGCAGTACCGTAGGCCGATTTTTACGGTCGCACGGTATTGAAGCAACAATACTTGACCAAGATTCTAACCGGGTAGATTTCTTGCGTAAAATGGGATTTGAAGTGTATTATGGTGATGCTACGAGAATAGATTTATTGGAATCTGCAGGTATTGCTCAGGCAAAAATTCTTATTTGTGCTATTGATAATCCCGGTGTTACCAAAAAAGTTACCCAATTGGTCAAAGAAAATTATCCTCATGTAGAGTTAATGATACGAGCCAAAAATAGATATGATGCCTATGAACTCTTAAATATGGGCATTGAGAATATATACAGGGAGTCTTTGGACACTTCGTTGGCATTGGCCAAAGATGTGTTAAGCAAATTGGGCTTTAGAAAATATACCTTGACCCGCCAAGTGCAAAATTTTATAAAATATGACGAAAGCAGTTTAAGAAGGTTGGCTTCTGAACCTAAACAGGACGAGTCCTATATTTTTAAGGCAAGAAAAGAACTGGAGGAACAGGAAAAATTATTGAATGCCGATTTTGAAAGGGGAGTAGTGGAGTATGATAATCATTGGGACAGCGAACAAATTAGAAAAACGCTTAAAAAATTTAATAAAGAATAAACCGTTTACTAGATTGTTATTTTTTAACCCCCTAATAAACGGTTGTATACTCTACTATAAAAGAACAATTAATTTGCCAAGCTTACATCTTTCTTGTTATCGTTGAAACTGAAATATTTCCAGAAGAATCTTTACTTTTTACTTCAATGGTATATTCCATATCTGGAATAATATCTAAAGGTCCGTATTCAGTTTCAAGCAAGTCAGATTCATTGACCAGTTCATTTTCTTCGTCATGGATACTAAGGTCATAGCTAAGCTCATCTCCATCTTCATCGCTCCCAATCCAATTTATCGACATAGTTTCTAAAGTGGTATCAAAAATTACCGTAATTTCTGCAGCATAAGGAACATAATTTTCAATTGGAATACCCGGTGTGCTAAATGAAAATGTATCACTCACAACCTCGCTTGTACTATTCAATGAGGTAATTTGCCATGTATACGTTTTACCTTTACCTAGTGGAACTTCCAATTCAGTATTGGTCAACTCTTCATTTGCTACTATTTCATCTCCTTCAAAAACCTCAATTTTATACGATGATGTATGTTCAGCTGTAGTCCATTTAAAAGCCACAAGTACATTACTACTACTATTCTCTATTTCAGAGAAATCTGAACATACATCTCCATTTTCAGGTACAATTGCTACGGATTTAGTAGGATTTAATGGTGTTTCAGGATTTTCTTGTTCTTCTTCTATTGGTGTCTTGGGTATATCAGAATCTACATCGTTGCTATCACTTTTACCACATGAACAAACCAATATAACTAAAGAAATGATTGATAATTTAAATATAGTTTTCATAGTAAATTTTATTGTTTTATTATTTTGTGGGTTGTTGTTATACCATTTACATTAATATGCAAAATATAAGCGCCGGTTTCTAAATGACCAATAGAAATCTTTGGTGTATTATCTAATTCCGTTTCAAAAACCTTTGTACCGCTAAGATTAAACAATGTGATTTTTGAACCTATTAAAATAGAATCAAAATCAATAATATCTTGTGTAAGACTAGGGTAAAAATGATTTTGGCCGGTAAGTATAAATTGATCTTCGATTATTCCCTGACAATCACTTTCGCCTAAAATTAATACCTTATTTTCCATGTCAGTAACACTAAGCGTAATTGTATTCGTGTCCACATTGTCAAAATAAAATGTCCTAGTTATATCATTTAGATTCACCGTATACGTTTTACTACCACTTAGTGCATAGCTCACCGTTTTATCCGTTTTGTTTACTGTTCGTTTACCTGAACTTAAATTTTCCAATGCATTCACTGCTACTATATAGGTGTAATTAAATGTAGAACCGTATATCTCAATGTTCAAGGTATAACTACCAGATGCCAAATCTGTTATAAATAAAGGCTGGTCAGCATTGCCCAAAGTGTAATATGATACCTGATTATTTTCATTGGTTAGCGTTACCTTATTCATTGCCACATTATTTAAAGTTGTTGAAATTTCAATAACTCCATTGGTCTCATTAGGACATGTAGGTGATTTTGTTAGCACCTTAACACTGTTTTGAGCAATAGGTACACAACCAAAGTCGTTAACTTCAACTCCCGCTTCATTAACAAAATTACATTGATCAATATCATCACTTACACCATCATTATCAGAATCTAACTGGTATGCAGCACACCCAAGACCATTAACTGGTTCTCCGGCAGCGGTATCATCACAATAATCATAAGGATTAAAAACACCGTCATTATCATCATCTAATTGATAAGAGGAACAACCTTTATCATTTACACTTTGTCCTTCTTCCGTATCTGGACATTCATCATCTACATCGGCAACGCCATCATTGTCCATATCCGCAGGAATATCTGTAATTGTACTTTTCCAAATACCATGACCATTTGTGGAAACATAAATTTCATTCTCAACATTTAAAATATCTCGAATAAATATACCTTCCAGATTTTTTGTGATATCATAAAACTGTGATCCACCAATATCTGCAAAACCTATAGAGTTTCCTATGGCATACATTAAATCATTGATAAAAAACATTCTATATTTCCTGGCGCCTAAAAATGAAAATTTATAAGACCACGTAGCACCATTATCTGAAGATTCACTTATGCGATTACCACTTAAAACATAAACTTTACCTTTATGAATATCAATATCATTAATATGTGAAGAAAATATTTCTGGACGCTCTACCCATGTTTCTCCTAAATCATCGGTAAAAAGAACTTTATGGCTTTTACTTGCTATAGCAATATTTTGACCCTCAATTGCAATTTGTGATAGTGCATTATTAATTTCCAAATCTCCTAAATTACGTGTAGACCAAGTGGCACCATCATCCGTAGAAATTATCAATTGATTCTTTTTTGTGATAACAACTAGAACCCCATCTTTATAAACCGCTTCTCCTGTTTGTTCCAGTCCGTCTGAAACATAAGTAATTTCATAAGTAAGACCATTATCTGTTGACCTATATATATCACGATTTGTAACTGCCACAATTTTATTACCTATGTTAAAAATGTCTTGGGTATTTCCTGTAATTACAGAAGTTGGCAAATTTCCATTAATATTTTCCCAGCTATTGCCGGCATCAGACGTTTTAAGAAGACCGGTGAATTGTACAAAGGTAGTTATTGTTGTCCCTGCCGTATTTAATTCATTGGCGACTACTGCATTTAATCCGGTATTACTGGAAGTCCAACTAACCCCATTGTTTTCACTACTGTGTAACCCTTGATCACCAGTAATTAATACTTTGCCTTCATTTATAATTAAATCATAAACAGTTTGGTCATTTGGTTCATCAACAAACGTCCAATTCATACCATCATCTGCAGAAAAAGCGTACGACCCATAACCGGTTACGTATAATTCATTATTATATGATTTTAAGTTAATAATAGACCCATAGTTATAATAAATTGGACCATTAAAGGTTTCAAGGTCCGCGTTCAAAGTCCATAATTTTGCATTATTTGCAATGTAAAGTTGATTGTTATGAACCATCATATGTCTTATACCATTGGGACCTCGACCAGGAAAATCAATTTCCGTCCAAGTATCGCCTTGGTCTTCAGATACTAAAATATAATCTGTTCCTAATAAAAGTTTTCCTTCAAAATATAGTATGGAATAGGCTGCATGACCAACAACATCTACAGGTTTATAAATCCAATTTATACCATTATCCGTTGATATGTATATACCATTGTTTGATGCAGCATATAATGTTGAATTATTGGACGTTATGTCATAAATGGTACCTTGAATAATATTTATGTTAGTAGCTACCCAGGTAACTCCATTATCCGCAGAACGATATAGTCCCGTACCGGAAACATCTGTCTGAAGGTATAAAACACCATTTACACTATGCAGATTATACGAATGGTGACCAGCTGGCAGACCATTTTCAACCTTAGACCAAGTTACACCATTATCAATAGAACGATGAAGAGCTCCTTCCTTAGTTGTAACAAAAAGAGATGATCCGGCTTTAACAATATTACGTGTAAATGCTCCTGTGAGCTCTGTTGATTGTTGCCATTGAGCATAGGTCAATAGCGATGTGTAAAAAAATAAAAAAATAAATAGGAATGTTTTTTTTAATGTTTTTAGCATATGGTTGGTTTTTTAGATAATTGGTGTTCTTAAATACCGGTATCAAGTTCAAAATCTAGAAATTTTAAAACGAATTTAAAAAGTTTCAATTATGAACAATACTATTTCTATAAATTTTCGATATAACGTTTGAATTAAAAATTTATATTGAATTTTAAAGAATATCACTTATAATTGCTTTATTCAGATTTTTAAATTCCGACTAAATGATAAGGTATTCTTAAAATAAACGGTAGTTCATCGAAATAATGATGTACTTTATACGATAAATAAGATATGTAGCGTTATAATTATATTAGTCCAAAAAAAGTTATGACATGAGTATTATCGTTAGGAGATTTCATTTAATAGCAAGTATCATAGGTTTGGTCATTACTTCCCTAACCAAGGGAATGGACTATATTGATGAAGTTGCTTCTGAAAACTCTTAAGTTAAGCTCCTCTTAACTTCTTTGCATACCCATAATAGATTATTCCTTTACCAACCGAGCCCTCTCCATAAAGAAATCTTCAAATCGTTCCAATTTTGGAGATAATTTTTCAGCATATAGAACATACTGGCATTTCATTATACTTTGCGAAACGGTAATCATTGCCGTATAATCCGATTTTTGAATTAGAAAATCACCATCGTCAATACTACATATTTTCAATTGTGACGTACTTACACCATTTAATAAAAACAATTTGTGCAAGGTAGTAGGGGTAGTAATCAAAATATCGATCCCTTCAAATATTTCCGATTTTTGAATATCAATATGCAATTCCTTATAACTGGCATATAGTCTCATGTCCGTATACTTGGTATACTCAAAAAACTTATCATAAAGTTCCAAAACCTTTTCTTTATTTTCTACAACTACAACAGCTCTAGGAGCATTGCCCTCGGCCTTACATTGCAATTTTTGTAGCGTGGTCAAAATTAAAGCTGTCGTCTTTCCACTATCTTTTGGTCCAATGCAATACACATTTGCACCACTTTTTATTACAGGAATACTCTTTTTCTGAAGAGAGGTAGGTGCTTCTATAGAAAAATTTGACAACCTTTCAAGTAAATGCGGATTCAGTTTTTTAAATGCCATAAATTGCTCCTCTTTTTAAACAAGTTGCTAGTGTACAAAGATACTATCTACAATGGGCTATACCAATTAGATAGTACCTTTAAGTGCTAACTGTACAGAATTAAAAATACGCCAAGCATGATTCCTGCAAGCGGTACCAGTTTCTTACGCTTATTTTGTTCCTTAAATATAAAACCTCCAATAACTACAGCAATCAAAATCTGACTTCGTTTTATGGCGGACAAAAGCATGATCAACGCGTCTGGATCTTGTAATGCCTTAAAGTAAAAATAATCGGCTATTTGCAGTAAAATACCAACCAAGGGTATGGTCCACCGCCAAGTAAAGGCTTTTCTCTTTTCTTTAAAAGGAAACCAGGTTATGGTAAGTATGATCAATAAGAACAAAACGGTGTAAAAGCAAAACCAGAATTGTAATGTTTGCGGATTCAATGCCAAACTTTGTATTAAGAACTTATCGTATAACCCGCTGGAAGCTCCTAAAAAAGTTGCTCCTACAATGGCAAAAATCCATTTGTTGTGTTTAAAATGGATTCCCTCTTTTTTTCCTATTCTAGAATATAAAATCACTGATAATATAATGAGGAAAAAACCTATCCACTGCCATGAATTCGGCTTTTCTTGGTAAATGGTAATAGCCCCTATAAAAGTAAAAAATGGACCAGCAGATCGTATGGGCGTAACAATGGTTATAGGTAAATGTTTTAATGCCTGATACGCCAACACCCATGATGCCGCCATTATAGCCGATTTTATTGCGATAAACCCGTGTGTTTTAAGAGGAATATTGGTAATATAAAAATCTATGGATACCATGTACTCCTTAAAAAACAATGACCCAAGATAAAAGGGTAGGAGCAATAAAAACCCCGATGTGATTGTACCCAATAATACAGGAAAAACCTCGTTGCCCTGCACCGCATGCTTTTTACATAAGTTGTGTAATCCTAAAAATAAAGCCGCTAAAAGTCCAAGGTACATCCACATAATGCGCGCGAAGATATTGGTTTTTCAATTTACCTTGGCAACCCTTAGCTTTTAAACTTATCGTTTAATTACCTTAACTGTATTTGTTTGTTCTTTTGAAGATACTTTAATGAAATACATTCCAGGTGCGAAATCATCTAAATTTAAAGATAGGCTATCATCAGCAATTTTACTTTTTGATAATACAATTTGTCCGTTAGAATTAAAAACATTGACAGTAGCTTCGTCTAAATTTCCACTAATCATATACGTTCCGGAACTTATACTTGGATAGACTACAATTTGATCCTCCATTACTATGGTATCGTGAATTATACCTTGGCACTCACTATCACCTGATATTGAAATTTTGTTAACCGCTTTCAAATTACTTAATACTATATTCTGAGTAGCTGTTGAGTTAAAATAAAACTCCTTTTCCACGCCGTTTAAGTTTACTTTATAGGCGTTACTACCAGATACCGTATAGGTAACAGTTTTTTGTGCTGTATTTATGGGTTGATGTTTACCCGAAATAGTACTTATTTGACCTACTGTAACCCCAAATTCTTCTTCATGTTTTATACTTGGAATACTTATAAAAACTTGATAGATACCAGAAGGCAACCCATCAACTAAATGGTTACCCTGCCAGTTTGTAATTTGTAGTTCTTGATTTAAATTACCTCCAATGATTTTAATGGTATAATCATATCCCAGCATAGAGGAAATAATTTCTATGCTTCCATTGTCCACTGTGGGACAGGTAGGACTGGTAGCTAAAACTTTAATACTTTTTAATGGTACTAAATCACAACCATATTCATTTACTACCATACCTTCTTCTGTTTCAGGACATAGGTCATTTTTGTTAATGACCCCATCATTATCATAGTCTAAAAGAGATAATGAAACATCGGCTTTATCAATTTTGAAAACGCTTGAAAACTCGGTCCCAATAAAAAATTGATTATCATGCATCAGTAAACTTGTTACAGTAAGATTTGTTAAACCATCATTAAACGAATGCCAAGATTCTGTCTCACTATCACTTACTAGAACTCCATTATTTGTACCAACGTAAACCGTGTCATTTTCAACAATTACATCATGTATAGACTCTGTATCAAATGCGACATAACGACTCCATTGTTCCCCTAAATCACTGGAAATAAATAGACCATGAGATGTAGCGGTATAAACAATATCGTTTTGTACTATAATTTTCCTAACATAATGATGTCCTATTGGTATGGATACATTTTTCCAAGTAGCACCAAAATCGTTAGAAGAAAATAGCTGACCATCGTTTGTACCCACAAAAATAACATCGTTATGCAAGGTTACGGCAGACAAACCTGAATTTGAAAATTCATTTATTTCAGTGCTAACCCACGTTTCGGCCATATCATTCGAAATCAAAATCGTATTGGTACCTTCGGTCAAAATAAATAGCCCATCTTTATAGTTTAGACTTCCTAAATTTGCAAAACCGCTTGTGGTATATTTACTTTCCCAAGAATCGCCATTATCAATTGACTTGAAAATTCCATATCCATTATTGATGTAGATCGCTTCATTAACGGTCAATAAATCATTGATAAAACCATTACCAGGTTCCATACCTAAAGTAACATTTTTCCAATTTTCGCCTCCATTATTAGTTCTAAAAACCCCTTGACCCGCACTTCCAGCAAAAAGATATTCATTATTGGCTGCCATAGCTCTTATCCATATAGATTTTATCCCTGTATTATTACTACTCCAAGTTATACCGTCATCTTTAGATTGATATACCCCTTCATCAGTACTCATTAATATATTACCGTTTGTTATATAAAGATCATTAATAAAATCTGAAGATTCTTCATTTTTGACCATAGTCCAAATAGACCCTTTATCCCTTGTAATATAGTATCGCCCATTAGAAGTGGTGGCATAAATATAATCTTCATATTTACCAATGTTCCTGACCGTTGCGAATGTGGATAATGTAGTTTGTTGCCAAGTTTGACCTTCATCACTGGATAAATAAATATGTCCTACATCTGCCACGTATACATCCGTACCATCTACAAAAACATCTGTTAATCCATTAGGATTTATGTAGGGTACCGCTATTGGAGTCCATGTTTCTCCATCATTTTCAGAGACATACAGTCCAGGAGACCCTTGTGGTACAGCACTTGCTCTACCAACAGCATATATTTTAGTTTCTGTTATCGATAATCCTGCAAATTGAATATTTTGTACCCCTTCACTTCTGTCTAACCAAGTCGTTCCATTATCTAGTGAAACCATTATACCACCGTTAGCTAAACCTGCAACTATTTTATTTTCAAATACCTGCAAAGTATAGAAAGTTTCATTCTCTATACCCGCGTTTGCAGCTGTCCATGTAGAACCACCATCTAAAGATTTATAGACACCTTTATTATTTATTGAACAATAGAGTGTGCCATTATGCTCGGTAAGTTCTGTTATTAAATTAGGGGTTGGTAAATCATTTACAATTACATTCCAAGTAGTTCCATTATTAATTGAAGAATAAATATTATTATTTGTCGATAAGATCAACTTATTTTCTATTTCAACTATCTCTTTTATACGTCCTCCTTCCGGACCACCTGTCTGCACCCATTGAGAAAAAGATTGTGTATTGTATAAAAGAACTAATAACAGAATAGGTAAAATTTTATTCATGGTTTGGGATAATTAAAGCTAGGCGTAAATAACGATAAAATAAGAAAACTATTACAATATTTTAGATGATAAGTTCACAAATACTGATGTTTGTTCTTTACATTTATATGGAATAAAAGCTTTTGTTTAACCTCATCATTTTTAAATAGAATAATGAAAAAGGGGATGCCTTTCTACAAGACATCCCCTTTTTCATTAATTAAACTTACTTTTAATACGCCATTTTAACGATTTTCTCGGCGTCTTCTGGTAGTAAAGCTTGTCGTTCACCTAATTTCCAACCACGATCTGTAAAACGTTTAGAAATTTCTTCGGCAGTACCTTCATATTCTTTCGTGTAATCCGATAATTTGGTATCGATTCCTAACTCATGAAAGAATGCTTCGGTCTTTTCAATGGCCGCATAAGCCTTATCATCAACACTACCTTCTGTTATATTCCAAACACGTTCACCGTACTGTGCCAATTTTTCCTTTTTAGCTTCAAAATTATATTTATAGTGACTTGGTGCCACTATAGCCAAAGTACGTGCATGATCAATACCGAACAAAGCAGTTAACTCATGACCCATCATATGTACGGCCCAGTCGCCAGGAACTCCTTTTTGAATTAAACCGTTCAGTGCCATGGTACAGCTCCACATAAAATCTGCTGCTGGTTTATAATCTGTTGGGTCTTTCAAAACTTTTGGAGCAACTTCAACCAACGTTTGCAAAATACTTTCAGCAAATCTATCTTGTAAAGTAGCTTCAATAGGGTAGGTCATATATTGCTCTAGAACATGGGTAAAAGCATCTGTAATACCATTTGCCAATTGGCGCTCTGGTATAGATGTAATCACTTGTGGATCTAGGATAGAAAATTCTGGGAATAATCCTGGTCCGCCCATAGCCAATTTTTCTTTAGTTTCGGCTCTAGTGATTACCGCGCCAGAATTCATTTCAGAACCTGTAGCCGGCAATGTCAATACGGTGCCAAAAGGCATCCCTTTTTTGGTCCTTACATTTTTGGTAAGTATATCCCAAGGTGTATCACCATCATACACCGCAGCTGCCGATAAAAATTTTGTTCCATCAATAACAGAACCACCGCCAACAGCAAGTAGATAATTTATATTTTCTTCTTTGATGATTTTTAATGCTTCCATTAAAATTGCATATTCAGGATTGGCAGGTATACCACCAAACTCGATCATATCTACATCTGATAATGCCTTGGTAACTTGATCGTATATTCCATTTTTCTTGATACTACCTCCACCATAAAGCAATAAAACTTTAGCATCAGCAGGTATTTCACTTTCTAATTTCGCTATGGTATCCTTTCCAAAAATAATCTTGGTAGGGTTCTTAAATTCAAAATTGTTCATTTTCTCTCTTCTTTCTAATTTGTAATCTATATTTATAATTTGATAAAAGATTACTCTATAACCGTTACCAAATCTTTCATTGGTTTTCTAACCTTTACTAGATTAACCAACCAATCTTCACTTTCATTTCTATAACCTAGTGGTAACAAAACAGCACTACGTAATCCTTTTTCGCGTAAGCCTAAAATTTTGTCTACGGCATCTGGATCAAAGCCTTCAATTGGGGTAGCATCTACCTCTTCAAAAGCTGCTGCGGCTATGGCTTGAGAAAAAGCAATGTAAGCCTGTTTTGCGGCATGGTTAAAGTTTTCTTCAGCATCTTTCTGCGGGTATGAGTCCAATAACATTTTACGATAGTTTTCCCATCCTTCATTTTTAAATCCACGTATATCATTTGTTAAATCGAACATATAATTAATACGCTCAGCGGTATAGGTGTCCCAAGCAGCAAAAACTAAAAGGTGGGAGCAGTCGGTTATCATAGATTGATTCCAAGCTACCGGTCTTATTTGTTCCTTTATCTCTTGATTTTTAACGACAATGATTTCAAATGGCTGCAAACCGCTTGAAGTAGGAGCAAGGCGAGCAGCTTCTAATATACGCTCTACTTTATCTTCCGCCACTTTTTCGCCGTTCATTGCTTTAGCAGCGTATCTCCAGTTTAATTTATCTAATAATATCATGTTTTAATTTTAATTACGTTGTTTTTGCTAATTGTTTTATATCGTCTGATGTAATAATTACATTGGTACTACTTGTAGTATTCGCTATATTCAACATCGCCTGCGCAATGCAATCGGCATTGACTATTTTATATTTTTTCAGCGGACCGATAAATAAGGGTTGTATAATTTTAAATACAACGAGCCCAATCTTTTCCAAAACCCTACGTTCATCTCTATCGCCACCAATTAAAGAAGGTCTCAAAATAGCGGTCTTTTGTATGCTTTGGTCCAAAACCCCTTGCTCCATTTCTCCTTTGGTACGATTATAAAAAACATTACTTTTTTTATTGGCGCCCATGGCAGAAATCACAATAAAGGTTTTGATGCCGTTTTCTTTGGAAAGCTTGGCCGCTGCTACCGGTATACCATAATCTATGGCTTTGTATTTGTTTTTATCTGGAGTCTTTTTCGCGGTAGTCCCTATACAACAATACACTTCATCTGCTGTAAACTCATTCTTGAACTGATCCAAGGCCAACAAATTACCAATATGCTGATGTACGTTATTGGGCAAACCATCAATTTTAGACCTTGAAAATAGTTTTATGGTCTTGTACCGATTATCCTGTATCAATTTTTGAAGCAAAATACCTCCGGTTAGACCCGTGGCACCTAAGATGATGGCTGTTTTCTTCATATTAACGACTTATTTTTATGCTGTTCCATGCCGCTTGAAAAGCTTCTTCTAATTCTTTAGGGCCAATTTTAAAGGCTCCACGGTTCTCAATGAGCATTAAAAATGATAATGGATTAATAGCATAGGCATACAGAAGATAATCTGAAATAGGTTTAATAATACCTTGTGACTTTCCACGTGCCCAAAGATCTAAAAGGGGCTGTAAATGTTTTATTCCCTCTTTTCTACTGGGTTCATCAATCATGGGGGTATTGTCACATTGTGCCAAGAACATGGCATCCGCTACTTCTTTCAACTTAAAATCGGCAATACGTTTCCAAATCACCTCAAACCCTTCTTCTACCGACATGGTTTCATTATAAGTCTCAAATGCGTAGGCCGTATACCTAGATTTCACCTCTATGTAGGTCTTATTTACCAAATCTTGTTTATTATCAAAATATAAATAAATGGTAGCGGGCGATACATTGGCCATTTTAGCTATTTTACTCATTGGGGTTGCGTGAAAGCCATCATTATTGACCAACTCAATAGTTGCCGCCATAAGTGCATTTCTCTTATCTATACTTTTTTGAAGTGCTGCCATTTTCTAAATATATATATGGAACAAAGATACAAAAAATGAACGTTCATTCTTTTTTGTTAACACAACTTTAATTTAAAGCGGATTATAAAAAGGGGAGGGTATTTAAAATTATTTGTTCATTTAACAGCTATGCATTACCTCCTAATTAATTGTAGTTATTTATCCATAAACCAACCTTTCATCGAAAAAACACTACTTCCTCATATATTATAAGGTTCTCCTATAGGGAATTTATAAATGCATTTATTACATTTAAAACATACAATAAAGGTAGTTCCCCCAACCTTTATACTATTTTATTAAGCTCCCATCATAAAAGCGAGCTTTTAAAATTCTTTAAAAATGTATAAAATCTTATCGCTAGACGGTGGTGGAAGCTGGGCAATAATACAATTATTGACGTTGAAAGACCGCTACGGTGATATTAACGGTCATGATCTTTTAAAATATTTTGATTTGGTCATTGCCAATTCCGGCGGTAGTATTGTACTAGCTGCCTTGGCCGAAAACTACACCCTAGAAGAGGCGATAGCCCTCTTTAAATTAAAAGAGAACAGAACACGTATTTTTCATAAAAACTCCTTTGCAGATCGTTTTTTCCCAGTAGATTATCTACGTTTTTTGGGTATGGGGTTTGGTCCTAAATACAGTTCCAAAAAGAAAAAGGAAGCATTTGAACATCTTTTTCCTAAAATAGATAAATTACAGATGTCAGCATTGCCCTTGGCAATTGGCAAGGAAACCTTAAAGTTGGTAGTCTGTACCTATGATGCATTGAACAATAGAGCAAAATTCTTTAAGTCTTACGTCAATGGTTCCCACGGCTACGATTCGGTTAAACTTACCCAAGCTATAAACGGCTCCTCTAATGCACCCGTACAGTATTTTGATTTCCCCGTAAGATTTAAGGCAAAGGAAAGCGAAATTTTTTATGAACTGTGGGATGGCGCTCTTGGCGGTTTTAATAATCCGGTGTTATCCGGTATTATAGAAGCCTATAAATTGGGCGTAGAGTTAAAGGACATACAAGTAATTTCACTTGGTACCAGTAATAGCCTTATGTCCCTCCACGACAAGAATAAATTTTGGGAATGGAAACTTGCCGCTCAGCAGTATAGAAGAAAAAAACTGTATGTTCATAAACTGGGAAAACAATTCAATTTTTTTAAGGCCACTGTATTCAATCAAGCCAAAACCATTTTATATCAACCACCAGATACCGCCAATTACATTGCCATGATGTTTTTAAGGGCCACTACGGGACTACCTGCAGATGATAGCATTATACGTTTGTCCCCACTAATTCATTTTGACAGCCAAACCGCGCCGGAGACTATTCCGCTAATTGAAAAACTATACCAATTGGATATGGATGTCATCAAAGATGAAGAAGTTGTAACACTATTAGAATGCTTTCAGGCTTGGAAGGTTGGTAATATTTATAATCAGCCTATAGAATTCAAGGTTGAACGCAATAACGATTTACGCTGCATCGAAGGGTACAAAACCTATAAAGACGGCATGGAGAGATGGCGCAAATGGGAAAGCGCCTCATGATCTTATCCATTAAAATTATTTGCTTCATTTATATCTATATGTACTACTTAAAAAGCACCGCTTTTAAACTGTAAGGTTCTTATGACCATAGCGACAAAATGCATCGCTAACTTTTTTAAGGGAATACTTTTCTGTTTAAGGTATTTCCAAAAAATGACTTCATAAAACAAGTCTAAACATAGTAATAGAAGCACATAAATGAAACAAGCAAAATATTCTATATTAGACCTTGCCCTAGTATCAAAAGGTCATACCCTTCAACAAACATTTAATAATAGCCTAAGACTGGCGCAACATGCAGAGGATTCTGGGTATACGCGATATTGGTTGGCAGAGCATCATAATGCTATAAATATTGGAAGTAGTGCTACCTCTATTCTCATAGGTTATATTGCACAGGGTACCTCCAAAATACGCGTAGGTTCCGGAGGCATTATGCTACCTAACCATTCTCCTTTGATCATTGCGGAACAATTTGGTACCTTGGCCGCTCTCTATCCGGACCGGATAGATTTGGGCTTGGGCAGGGCTCCTGGTACCGATAGGGAAACCGCTCTGGCCATTCGTTCAGATTTTATGCAAGCTGCACATTCTTTTCCACAGGAACTTAAGAAAATACAAACCTATTTTTCAACGGAAAATGAACACGCAAAAGTTCGTGCTACGGTAGCCGAAGGAACCAATGTGCCTATTTATATACTGGGTTCCAGTACGGACAGTGCACATTTGGCTGCTAAAAAAGGGCTGCCCTATGCCTTTGCCAGTCATTTTGCGACTACTCATTTATGGAATGCTATGGAGATTTACCGAAATGAATTTCAACCTTCACATGTTTTGGAGCAGCCCTATATCATGGCCGGCGTAAATTGTATTATTGCCGATACCGACGCAGAGGCGGAACGCATGTTTACCTCTTTAATACGTATGATCGTGAGTATTTTTACCGGTAAACGTGATTTTGTACAACCCCCAACGGAAATGACACAAGAATTGGCAGAAGTGGTTAAAAACCCCCAAATTCACCAAATGCTCAAATACTCCTTTGTGGGCAATAAGAACACAGTCAAGAATCAGATAAAGGAATTTTTAAGTAAAAGTCAAGCAGATGAACTTATTGCGGTAACGAATATATATGACATAGATGCCAAAATACGTTCATATGAACTTTTTGCTGAAATTATGCAAGAGCTTCATCAAGAAGCTTAACACAGAGTAATTCCAATAGTAAAACTTAATAGCGTGCACATGTAAGCCTACTTATATGGGCACTTCTTTTGGTAGCACTGATTTTTTATACTATAACTTGGCCATTAACCATTTCAAAGTTTAAAAGCCACATTTTTAATATCGGTCATCATTTATTTACTAGTCAAAAAATTGAAATTGCACCGCTGAATATGCTTTCTATTAAAAATCCGTTATTTTTAATAAAACAAAGCGTCATCTACGCATTTTAATTTATAATTGATTGGTCAGTAAAAAAATCTGACATCCGTAATATGAAGAAATCAGACATAGACGCCAAAATTCACAAAGCTTCTGTTCAAGCCGGGAATGCAATGGCTAATTTAAATCCGTTAGAAAAAGATTCCATTATTGAACGGCAATTGCGATTTCAAGAACTGTTAATCAGTATTTCTACAAAATATATTAACTCTGACCTGTCTGATATTGATAAATTAATTAGGGAATCGCTACAGCAAATAGGAGAGTTTGTGGAGTCTGATAGAAGTTATATTTTTTCATATGACCTGGTAAACCAAACTACTTCCAACACTTATGAATGGTGCGCCAAGGATATAGCACCTGAAATTGACAACCTACAAAATGTGCCCATAGATTTTATTCCTCAATGGGTAGAGGCCCATAAAAACGGTGAAGCTTTTTTTGTGGAAGATGTAAGCCTATTACCAGAAGATGGGGAATTAGGGCTAAGAGCCGTATTAGAACCACAGGGCATAAAAAGTCTAATAACCATACCTAAAATAAAGAATAATGAGTTAATTGGTTTTATTGGTTTTGACTCTGTTAGAAAAATCAATAAATACAATGACCTGGAGAAAGAAATACTCTTTGTATTTGCAAATATGCTCGTTAATGTCATTCAACGTAAGGAGAATGAAGAACGTATAAAAGCGCAGGAACAAAAGAAGGAAGAATTACTGCAATATCTTTCACGTCAAAACGAGGAGTTAAATGAATATGCCCATGTAGTATCCCATGACCTAAAAGCACCATTAATAAATATAAGCACTTTAATAAGTTGGTTCATTGAGGATAATAAGGAAGCCTTAAATGAAGATGCCATTGCTCCTTTAAATCAAGTAATGTTCAATGTGGAAAAAATGGATTTCCTAATTAAAGGAATCTTAAATTATTCTACGATCGATAGGTTAGAAAGTGATGACAAAAAAATTGATTTCAATATCATTGTAGAGGAAGTCATCCAGACCTTATTGGTGCCAGACCATATTGAGATAGAGGTTCAAAAGAATTTACCAGTCATATATGGCAACACGTGGCGGTTTAAGCAAATATTTCAAAATTTGATTCAAAATGCCATAGACTATAACGACAAAGAAGACGGACAAATCCGTATTGGTTTTAAGGAGCGTGACAATGAATTTGAGTTTTTTGTACAGGACAACGGAGTAGGTATTAAATCTACTTATTACGACCGTATCTTTAAGGTCTTTACCAAGTTGGAAAGTACGGGATCGTCCTCTGGAATTGGCCTTTCTATCGTCAAAAAAATTGTTACTTATTATAGAGGTAAAATTTGGATAGATAGTAAAGAAGGAGAGGGCAGTACCTTTTATTTCACGATTCCTAAATCAACCTACACTAAAGAATAAGGAACATAAATTAATATCGGTATTCGCCTCATTATAATATTTAATGGGCCGGGATTTACATCTGGCCCTTTTGCATTTATAATTTTCTAAGGTTATATCCTCCTAAAAGCCCAATAGTAATAGTTATCAATAGTGTAGGCATTAAGAGTTTTAACCAACTGAAATTGTATTTTACCTCGTAGAATTTAATATCATAATCCTGCCAATTTATGGTATTTACTTCTTGGTTTTCAAAAATCTTAGGATAAAATCTAAATGTTCATTCACACAATAATTTTATTTAGCATTTAGGGAATTTAAATGTTTCATCAATTAGTTTCAACAAGTATATCCGGCTAAAATGGCTACTTCGAGCCAATTTTTTTTTGTGACTTTTCTTAAAGTATGTTAAATTTAACAATAACTAAATTTTAGTTATAAAACTGTTTAATTTTTAATCACTAACACATTATTATTTTATGAAGAACACTATTAAAAGTTCCCTGAAAATCATGGGTTGCGGATTGGTTGTCAGCACCTTATTGCTTACATCTTGTAGTCGTGAAACCCTTACTAACGAAACGTTGGAACCAACCAACTCTCAAGACCTTACAATTGCCCTTAAAGCACCTGTAACAGACCCTATCATCATAGATGATTTAGGAACAGAATCCCTTAAAACCACAGAGGCCCCTGGTGTAGACCGTGGACGATTCAACATCACTTTAAGTTACTTGTTGCCTCCAACTCCAAGACAACAAGAAGTATTTGAAGCTGCTGCCGCGCGTTGGGAAAGAATCATTATCAAAGACGAACCTTCTTTTACAGGAACTCTGCCTTCTGCCTTTACGGGTTTTCCTCCTTTGGTTGATGAAGGTGTTGTAGATGATATTATTATTGAAGTTGCCCTGGCACCTATAGACGGTTCTGGTGGAATCTTAGGTCAAGCAGGACCACAATTTGTACGTAGCGATGATTTTTTGACCCTATCCGGTGTCATGTTCTTTGATGTGGCAGATTTGGATTTTTTGGAAGAGCTTGACCTGTTCGAAGAGGTTATTGTTCATGAAATGGGTCACGTATTGGGCGTAGGAACACTTTGGAACACCGCCCCATTTGGGTTTGACAGAACATTAAGAGGTGGCGATGATAGCAACCCATACTTTTTAGGTAAAAAAGCTAATGTATTTTGGAATGCCGAAGGAGGTACATTGGAATTACCGGTTGAGGGTGATTTTGGACCGGGTACCGCATTAGGTCATTGGGATGAGGAGGTTTTGAACAATGAACTTATGACAGGTTTTCTAAATTTAGGCGAAAACCCATTAAGTAGAATTACGGCTGGCTCCATGAAAGATTTAGGTTATGGTGCAGCATCTGTTGGCGAATCTTATGATTTACCCAAGGGTTCACCTGGTGTTGCGGCAAAATCCAATAACACCTCTGGCATTCATATTGGTAGTATGGAAACTTTATTAAAGCCCGTTGGTATCGTTAATATGAAAAAATAAATATTATACGAATCATATTAAAAAAATGGAGCTTGTAACTTTTAGGGTTACAGGCTCTTTTTTTATCATGCAAAACATAGCCCACAATGCGTATTATGCACTTTTTCTCTTGCCATAAATGCTGTTATACACCAAATTGATGGACTTGTTAAACTCCTGCTTGGAAAAAGGTTTGGCTATAAAGTCTACACAACCAAGTTCCCTGGCTATTATCTCAAAATCCAGTTTGGTAGAGCTAGATATAAAAGGTAAACGATTGCCATACATCTCTAGAAAGGAGAAACCGTTCATCCCCGGCATTTCAATATCGGATATTACCACCTGTGGCTTGGCAATCTGTATATGGATCCATGCATCATAAGAATCTTCAAAGGTAAGAACACTACCTACCAAAGGGTGTGCAAGGGCCAACTTCTCTGCAAGTGATAACCATAAGGGGGAGTCATCAACTATAACTAATTCAAGCTTCATAAAAATTATATAGCATTTTTCAAAGGTGAAAATTACCTCAACCCTCAATAATGGAAAATTATTTCGGTTAAAAAGCCTATAAGTTCTTTATAAACTTACCCTCAAATATGAACCCCTGACAAACAACAGATTTCGTCGGTCAATACCGTTTTCCAAATTGATACTTAACCCCTTACAGCTGATACCAATAGCGTTCAAATTCCTACAAAAAAACGCAATTCCTACAAAATAGTACTCAACTTGTACAAATATTTAACTTACTTATAATTAGATACTTACATTTACACCACTATTTCCCTCTGCTTTTATTGACATTCCCCTACGTAGCTAAACATATTTATCCTGCGTAATAGTAATTGCTGTTTCCCTCTTTAATATTTAAAATAATACCATGCTTAAGTGGTAGTATAATGTATTCATTTAATAAATAGTAGGTATGAAAAACAATCATGGACAACACAGTTTTTTTGGCAAGAACATGCTATGCACGCTTAAATCCTATGAATTTGAATCTATTGGTAGGTTTGGTAGAATGTTCAGGGAAGTATCTCCATTATACACAAACCCTATTGAAGTTAATAAATTAGGGGCACCTGGCGGACCTATGGAAGGAACTTCTCCGCCACAATTAACCAATGATATACCATTGGGAATGATTTTCTTTGGTCAATTTATTGACCATGACATCACTTTTGATACCCAATCAAACTTTAGCAGTATCAACAATCCTGTGGAAATAGAAAATACACGAACGGCCAATCTAGACTTGGATTGTATTTTTGGTGGGGGACCAGAAGATGAGCCCTTTTTATATGACAAACCCAATGGTAGGGGACTTTACCTATTAACGGGAAAAACGAACCAGAATCAAGGTCAAGCCGCGAAACTGGAAAAGCATGATTTGCCCCGTACCGGTACGGAAACCGCAATAATCGGTGATCCTAGAAATGATGAAAACAGGGTAATTTCCCAATTTCAGCTGGCCATGATTCGTTTTTACAATGCCAACTATGAGGCCATAAAAACTGCGAACCCCCATAAAAGTGCGGTTGAAATTTATGAAGAGGCACGTAAATTGGTCATGTACCATTACCAATGGATCGTGGTGAACGAATTTTTACCTTTGTTATGTGGTTCACAAATAGTAGATGGTATTCTGGGCTCCGGGCGTAAATATTATCAACCTTGTGAAAAGCCTTTTATACCCGTAGAGTTCTCTGTAGCCGCCTATAGATTTGGGCATTCTATGATCAACCAAGAACTTAAGCTGCAACCTAGCGGCGATATCCATAGTATTTTTTCACCTCAGTTTGGAAGGGGATTTGAAAAGATTAAAAATGATAAACAGGTCATTCATTGGGAGACCTTGTTCAATTTTGATGGTACTTACCAACGGGCAGAAAAGTTAGATACCAAACTTGCGGCAATCTTACTGGACCTTCCCTTTATCCAATCAACAAATTCTGCGGATAGATCGCTTGCCACCCGAAACTTAAGAAGGGGACAAAGCTTTTTATTGCCTTCTGGAGAAACCATTGCCCAATGCATGGAACGGGACACCGCTGAAATTAATGATGTCAAGAACTTAATCCAAAATCTGGCCCAGACCCATGGTATCAATATTGACAGTGGTACGCCATTATGGTTCTATATTTTGGCAGAGGCCGAAGAAATTGGTAGAATGGACCGATCGGGCAGCAAACCCGGAGAAGGTTTAGGACCGGTAGGTGCAACCATAGTCGCCGAAACCATTATAGGTCTGTTAGAGATGGATGAGGAGTCTTACTTAGGGAGTAATAGGGATTGGTTTCCTACCTTGGGAACTGATGGTAATTTTACCATGAAAGATTTATTGACCATGGCCAATACTGCTGTGGATTTGTAAATAATTTTTAGTCCGCCATAAGGCTGCAAGTTGACATGCGTAGTACAAAAAACGGGGCATAGCGTGTAATAGGGATGAGATAACATCAAATATTGGAATGGCTTAGGTAAATATCTTTGCCATTCCTTGATCTTTATTATTCAATACACCAGTCTGCACGTTCTTTAAATTCGGCCTGGAAGTCGTTCTTCCATTTAGAGATCGTTGAACCTCCTGGGCCATCTACCCAATGATTTGTTCCTTTTTTTCGCTTGTACTCCCCGCCCCAATTGGGTTGTGTAGGGTCCTCTGGGTTATTGATTCCTCTATTGGCACTTATCAGATTTAAAAATGCCGGTGTATCACCCTCTATTACTCCGGGTCCGGCCATAGCTTTTGGTGGATATATGGCACAAAGGGGTCCGTGGTCATTGATAATGTTTTTCTCTATCCACGCGGTATCATCACTACGAAACATACCATGATACGTTTTTCTGGATTCTATAATGAAAAGGTCTGGAAATTCGCTCATGAGCCATTCGTGCGATGCATCTTGACAAGCAATTAAATAGATTCTTAGCTTACTGAGGAAGGTTTTCAATTCTTCCTTACTTCTTGTATTCCTTACATCCCATATGGCTTGGGCAACTTCCCTTGGGCCGCCCCAAACACTTATCCATAGGGGTCGGGCGTCCGGTTTTTCTGCCGCTGCAATTATAGCGTTAGAGGCCTCACTACTTTTTCCTTCGCCTATGATATCTTCTACGGGTTGTTTACCACAGCCCCATTTTATGGAAATACCATTATTATTACCTTTTCCTTCATAGGTAATGGCCCGCAATGCATTGGCTGTTGGGTATCTGGAATCATGCTTCCGTAAATTTTCATCCACCTTGTCGTATTCATCCAGTACGGCCAACATGTTTTTCTTTTCGGCCACCATATCAAACGTTCCTGCAGAAACCACTAGTCCTTCTACATCCAATTCATTGGAATATAGAAGAAAACGAACGATGCTCTGTACATCATCCGGATCACTGTTGGTAACGGGAAACATGGGAAAATCTGACGTGACAATTATTCGATGTCGCTTATCAATACTAGGTGTATCTTGTGCGATAAGCGGTGGGAATGTAAGTAATAGAAAAAGGACAAAAACTGTAATCTTTGTATAAATGTTCATCTTGGTTTGGCTATGGATTAACATGAATAATTATTCTACGATAGGCATATAAATTAGGGCTACCATTATCATATACCTGCAGAATGATATGAATATTCTTTCCGTTGGATTTTTCAGGAATCTTAATTAACGTTTTATTAGAGGTCTCGTTGGTGATGGTCACCAATCCGTCATACGAGCTTGGTTCCTTATAAAAAGACCAATTATAGGACAGTGCATGTCCATCCGGATCCGTAGAACCAACGGCACTCAATTCAAGGGTAGTACCAACTTTGGCCGTCATATGTATAATTGCTTTAGTTGTATTACCGTTTACAACTGCTATGGGGTGGTGGTTGGCATCTTTATAGGAACTGGTAATACTCCAATCCATACGTGCCTCAAAATCATTGTTATAACCGGTGCTCCATTTTTTAATGGCTTTTGCACCTTCGTCAGTATTCCCGTACATATAATACGGGTCATATTTTGTTTCCCCGTTCTTCTCGATTTTTGCAACTTCTGACATGCTACGGATACCTGCCTTTTTTGTAAAACTAAAACGACCACCCCAACCGCCTTGGTCTATTTGTTCGGGATTATTTAATCCGTTAGGAAAAACATGCATAAACGCCGGGGTATCGCCTTCGGTAGCCCATTTTCTATCCGGATACGCTTTTCCAAGTGGACCATGGTTTTGAATATGTTTGTCCAAATAATCATCAGACGGGGCCCAGCCATATACGCCTGTAGCGCGTATGTAAAATACATCGGGGAAATTTTTGGCGATCCATGCACCGGCATCGTCCTGCCCTAAAATATCGATCAACCGTAATTTATCAAGGAATTTCTTTAATTGGGCTTGGGAACGTGTTTCTTTTACCGTCCAAATGGCCTGTGCAATGGTATTCATTCCTCCCCAACCTGTTACCCATAGGGGTCTGGGATCATCCTTGTCCGCAGAGGCAATGATTAAATTGGAACCCGGACTATCCTTGCCCGTGCCCACATCACCCATACCATAACCGGTTTGCCCCATCACGGCAATTGATTTTAGATCCTCTGGAGTAGGGTAACCATCTGCATGAACCTGAAGATTTGGATAGGCCATTTCATAGGCATTTAAAAGTGTATCTAGCATATGGGTAGAACGTTGGTTCTTTTTCCAACATCCTGTAGCAACAATTAGTCCTTCAATATCAAATTCATTGGCACTTACCAGCTGTCTTACCATAGATTGTTCATCATCTGGGTCAGCTCCTAAATCCGTTGTATTTATGATTCTTGGTTTATATGATATTTGCTTGGATTCCTTTTGGGGTAGCGCCTGTATAGGTGAGCAAGAGACAAAAAGACAAAGAAACAAAACGACCAATAGACTTTTCATTTAACTATGGATTTAAATATTGTATGCGTCATGGGAACCGGGTTTAAAATAGAGGGTTTAAACATTTGAACAGTTGTACTCTATGAGTATTTCTCCTTAAATTATTTATCTATACTTAAGCGTTGTAAAGAAAGGTAGGCATAAAATATGGCAATTGATTAAAATGAAGTTTTGACCGTTTAAAAAACTATTATTATCAACAAAATTATTCACTTGTACTGTTAAATATAACGCTTCCAAAAAAAATTGCTTTATGTGTATAGTACCCGCATGTTACTTTACCCTAAAATACCTATTAATGGGTATTTAGATTGTTTTTAGAAAATGTCATATTTATCATCTAATCTAAATAATTATGTCAATTATGATCAGACCACACTTTAAACCAATTTTAATTTCAAATCTCATTTTGGGAGTTCTTTTCTTTATTTCATGTTCACCGGATCAATCTATTGAAACTTTTAATGTAGAAAAAGTCTCAAGTACTAAACTTATTTTTGATGGAGCAAATAACGGTAATCAGCGATTTTTTTTTCTTCCTCCTATGGTTTCCAACCCTAATTCATCAGGAACTTTTGATGGTACGTTAAATCCTGAAATCATAATCTCAGAAATGAACAATTCAATAAAAGTTGACCCACCTTTAGCTCAATTTCAAGCTACAGTAAGTTCAGGAGAGGAATTATATAAAGCAGAATGGAATACTAAAAATTATGAATTAGACAAGGATTTAACATATAGAATAGAGGTCATATTGCAAAGTACATTGATAGGTTATGCAGATGTAGACGTTGTGGAAAGTGGGAAAGAATTAAAAAATGTAAATACAGGTGAATTTATTCCTCTAAAAGATGGACGAACTCTTCCTATAAAAGTTAGAATTGAGGAAGGAGTATTGGATTATAACGATTTAGATAATGATGGTTTCCTTAGTTTGGTTGATTGTAATGACAACAATGCAGATATTAATCCAGATGCCATGGAAATACCATACAACGGCATTGATGATGATTGTAACCCCAACACATTAGACGACGACTTAGATAAAGATGGATTCATAAATTCTGAGGATTGCGATGATACTAATCCTTATGTGAATCCGACTAGTCAAGAAATATGCGATAATGAAATCGATGACAACTGCAATGGTGAAATAAATGAAGAATGTGGAAATGTCATTTACGTAAATGATACTAGTCTGGAAAACATTTATTTTCACCAGGAGGTTTATGACGAGCCAACCACAATCATTTACCCTAACTTAACCGATCTTTCTGGTTATGTATATTTTCATCAAAATGTAAATATAGTTGAGGTCAAACTTCCTAAACTTGAAAATGTAGGTAGCTATATATATTTTAATGATAATGATGATTTACTGGGTGTGGATATCACCAATGTTAAATCTATTGGAGATAACATGTATATTGCCCTAAACGATAACTTACCAAATTTAGAAACACCTAACCTTCAGACTGCGGGTGGGGACATCAGTTTTCATATTAATGATAAATTAGAAAATATTGATTTATCATCATTGAATTATATTGGAGAAGACCTTTATTTTCATAAGAATGACGCTTTGACCAATGTAAATCTTCCATTATTGACAAGTGTAGAAGGACATGTTTATTTTCATCAAAATTTAAGTTTACAAGAAATAGAACTTACCAGTTTAATATCAACAAATGACTATTTTTATATTACGGGAAATACTAATTTATTAGAATTAAACACTCCATCTTTAACTAATATTGGAAATACTACAACCGAAAATTCATACTTATATTTATCCGGTAATACTACTCTAAACTTGTTTAATGCAGATTTACTTTCCGAGGTTTACGGGTATGTGTATATTTCAGGAAATTCTTCTTTAAACATGTCCAATACAATATGTAATTTAACTGATGTATTTGTTGTTAATAATGGTTTTGACTGTAGAGACGCCTATACAATTGTAAGTGGAAATGCAGACAATTCAATTTGCCATTCTGCCAATATACATGAATGTCAATAAAATTCATATACAATATTAGTAAATGGGTCATCTGACTCATTTACTAATTTTAATCTAACTATAAAATTATTTAATTCGAAGGATGACCACTTATGTATATAAATCCAACAAAATACTTTTCGTTACAAAATCAAACAATTCATCCTCAATAAATTACAATTCGGTAATTCTGAATTTAGTGCTATCTTGATTCCATTTAAGTTTGCATCATCAATCAAACCAACACTACATGGAACATGCACCACCAAAAGTCAGTAAGAAAAAACAACTATTTAGAATTGTATTGTTTGTCAGTACCTTTATCTCCTTATGGTTTGTACCGTGGATTTTGGTCAAAGCATGGATTTTACCCCTACCCAATACCGTACAGGAGCAAGTAGACCAAACCTTAGGCTACGGATTTGACGGAGTCATTGTTTACGTTGATGAAGCTGGTAAGCCACCTGCATTCTATACTGCCGGTTACCACGATAGCGCAAAGAAAATACCGGCAAAACCTAATGCCCTGTTTAAAATTGCAAGTATTAGCAAGTTATATGTGGCCGTTGCTATTACAAGATTGGCCTATGAGAATAGCATTTCATTGGACCAACCGCTTACAGATTATTTTCCCGAGCTTAAAGGGAGAATTGAATATGCGGATAAGATAACAATTAGGATGATGGTGCAGCATCGTAGCGGTATTCCTAATTTTACGAATAGTGCTGAATTCTGGGAAAACCAACCAAACACCCATATAGATGTCTTAAAATATGTACTTGATATGCCTGCGGAGTTTAAACCGGGTGAAGATTATGGCTACTCCAATACCAATTACCTGCTCCTTTCCAGAATTATAGAACAGGTTACAGGCGGTAGCCGTCAAGAGTATTTCAAAAAGGAAATTTTACTTCCATTGGGACTGACCAATACCTATGGGTCTCTAAAAGAGGTCAACCTAGATGATGTTATGAGCGGTTATTATGTAGGTACTGATAAAGATTTTAAAAGTGAGGATAATGGTATGATGTTAGCAACCGCAGAAGATGTGGGTATATTCTTAAGAGCATTGAACAACGGCTCTTTATTAAATGAAAAGGAAATGGAAATCTACACTTCTCTTTATGAATTTAACCACGGCGGTTTGGCGGCAGGTTACCAATGTCTGGCAGAATATCATAAAGATATAGATGCCGTAGTGGTGCAGTTTATGAATACCACAGATTTTGAAGGTTATCAATGGAATTTACTTGAAATTACCCATAGTCGCGTGGTGAAGATTCTACGAAAGGCTAAAAAAGCTTCAAACTAGTTCACCTGCTGTACATTATATATAATCACCTGTAACAAGTAAAACAATTTACCGTCTTAAAAGAAAATCATCAATCATCAATCAATATATCAATCCGTATGAACATTTTAGTAGTAGGTGCCAGTGGCGCCACAGGTAGTCAATTGGTAACACAATTACTACATCAACAACATTTTGTAAAAGTCATTGTTAGATCTCCGGATAACATCCCCAACAGCTGGAAAGAACATACCCATCTTCAGTTGATTACTGCAAGTATTCTTGACCTAAGCGATCATGATTTAAGTGAAATAACGCGTGATTGTGATGCCGTAGCCTCTTGTCTTGGTCATAATTTGACTTGGAAAGGTATCTACGGGGAACCTAGAAAATTGGTGACCGATGCCACTAAACGTTTATGCAAGGCTATAGCATTAAACCACCAAGAAGGTAAAACAAAGTTTATTTTAATGAATACCACGGGCAATAGAAATCGTGATTTGGACGAGCCTGTATCTTTTGCCCAAAAATGTGTTATAAGTCTTTTACGTTTGTTGCTACCTCCTCATGTCGATAACGAAAAAGCAGCGGATTACTTAAGAACGCAAATTGGCCAGGACCATAAGGCTATTGAATGGGTAGCCGTTAGACCGGACGGACTAATAAACGAAGATCAGGTTAGTGATTATGAAATTTATCCATCGCCCACACGTAGTGCCATATTCAACGCAGGCAAAGTAAGCCGTATCAATGTGGCTCATTTTATGGCCACCCTCATCTGTAATGATGAGGTTTGGGAAAAATGGAAGGGACAGATGCCGGTGATTTATAGTACATCGCAAGACAATTAATTAAATAGCATAATAGCAAAATGGAAAAATTCATAAAACAGTTAAAAAAACAACAATCAGGAAAAAAGGTTCTGGTGCTTTTCTTATTGACCAATATCGTTTATGCGTATATGCTTTTAGTTAGCATTCCGGCAACGATGGAGTTCTCCAACGGATTGCAATTATTAGATATGATGCCGGCAGGATATGATTTAGAGTATGTAAACACCCTTTTTGAAACACTAGGAAATACCGGACGCCAAATATATCTTACCAAACAAATTCCTGTAGATATGATCTACCCATTACTCTTTGGTATTGCTTATGCAGCAATACTAGCATATTTCCTCAAAAAACTACCTAAATTAAACCATTACTACCTATATCTGTGTCTGTTGCCCATAATTGCCTGTATAGCAGATTATATTGAAAACATCGGTATAATTACGATGCTGAATGCCTACCCAACGGTTACGGAAACTTCTGTACATACCACAAGTATATTTTCCATTATAAAAAGTAGTACTACCAGTATTTATTTTATAGTTTTAATAGTCGTTTTGATTATTCTTGGTTTTCGTAGGTTAAAATCTGGCAGCAAAAATTTTCAGCAATAACAAAACCCCAACCACTATCAATAGGAGGGTAGCGCGCTATCTATAAGAACTTATATTTAACCTAAATACGCTAAAAAGAATTCCTGTATTACCGTAATTTTGTATCTCATTTACGTCACAAAATTTCAAAAGCTTGCTAGAAAAAAGAAACCAGTTACCCCAAAATCAAGTATCAGATAGCGATAACTTTATTTATTGCTTAGAAGGTGTTGCCGATGTAGAGCACGATAAGGTGACCCAAGCACAAGAAAGCCTGGAACAATTGGCCATGAAATATGGCATAGCAAGTATCTACAAAACCTGCGATACCATTGAAGGATTGGAAGACAGCTTAAACGCCTTGGTCATGGATGACCATAGCTTTAAGGACTATGAAATTATCTATCTGGTTATGGCAGGTGAAGCCAATAGTATTTGTTTAAATGGCTATTATTATAGCCTGCAGGAAATTGCAGAGATTTTTGAAGGTCGATTAAAAGGAAAGATATTGCATTTTTCCAATGCCAAAGTTCTTGATCTAGAAGAAGACGAAGCCCAGTATTTTCTAGATATCACCAACGCCAAGGCTATTTCTGGATATGGCAATGCATTTAACGGAGTTAGCAGCTGCAATCTTGATAAAGCCTTCTTTAATTTATTTAATGAAGATGACGATATGTTTGAGGTGGTGGAAGAGCTGCACCAAAGGCATTACAATGTTTGTAAACTGCTTGATTTTAGATTGTATTATTAAAAGTAATCCATTTCAATCAAGGTTAGAGGGTCCTATTTATTTTTCAATTAAACGCACTTTCCTGATGAGTAATCAACGTTAACTTTTAAGGAGTTTGGGCAAAACTTCTTTAATGCAAATTTGGTTATTAATATTTTGTTCAATTATAATTTATAATAATTAAACATTATGTATTTTTGATGTAACCTTTATAAAGGTATTTGCATCAGAAAAACGAAAACTATGTTCGGAATATTTAAAAAGAAGTCGGAAAAAGAAAAATTACAATCTCAATATGAAAAGTTGCTGAAAGAAGCTCATACTTTATCTACTACAAATAGAAAAATGAGTGATCAAAAAACTTTTGAAGCCGATGAAGTAATGAAGAAAATAGAGCAACTTCATTAAATACTTGTTGCTTCACAAAATAACTTTAACCCCTTGTCAATGAATTTTTTGAATTTAGCCATTTTAGTATCCAGCATAGCTTTCTTATACTATGGACTTGAATGTTTATTTTCTCAAAAAATGAAAGATGAATTTACTCGGTTTGGCTTAAAACAACAAAGGGTTCTAACGGCATATCTCCAACTTACTGGCGCCATAGGTCTGATTTTTGGATTTTTTGTGTCACCCATGTTAACCCTAATTTCTGCTGCGGGATTATCGCTTCTAATGTTTTTGGGCTTTGGGGTCAGGATAAAAATAAAAGATAGTATTTCAGAGTCATTACCTGCACTGGTTCTTGCGCTAATAAATCTATTTATTGCGTATAAGTATTACCAATAATTTATTTCCTGATTATTTTTACAAAAAAGCAATCACCAAGCAAAGTGTTAAAAACAAAGCTGCAGGAAAAGATTTGAACAAAGGGTCTTTAATCTTAAAATGCATAACTATAGAACCCAACAACAAAACGGCCAATCCTAAGGCTGCGGGTTGTGTCAATACCGGCACCCAAATACCCACAATAAGTAATATAGCAAGAGTTACTTTTAAGAACCCAACGATATAACACATAGTTTCAGAAAGTCCATAGACCTTAAATTCCTCTACTATTGTTTTTGCATTTCCGCCGCGCCATTTCGTTTCTTTTTTATGCTGTATTAGCCAAACATTCAATATGCTTAGTCCTACTATTAATTGACAAGCAATGATTACATAATTCATTTTAAAGTAGTTTTGTGTTAAAGGTCATTAGTAACTTCTTTCAAAAATACTAATTTTGTTTATATTTATTTAAAATTAGTTAAACAATATTTATCGTGGATAAACAGGACTATAGAATACATATCGTAGGTGCAGGAGTTAGTGGGTTAATAGCGGCGACAGTTTTAGAACAAAACGGATTTACTCCCATAATTCTTGAAGCAACAGAAAGAGCAGGAGGTAGGGTCAAGACGGATGTTATAAACGGCTATCAATTAGACCAAGGGTTTCAAGTGCTACTAACGGCTTATCCTGCCGCTCAAAAATATCTCAATTTCAAATCTTTGGAGCTTCAACTTTTTTTACCTGGTGCGTCAATTTTCAAGAATAAAAAACAACATATTATAGGTGATCCGCTTAGAAATATAAGCCTCTTATTTTCAACGCTATTCGCAAATATTGGTACCGTTCCTGACAAACTCAAAATTTTACGACTAAACACAACACTTAAAAACACATCCCTTTCAGAGATTTTTGCCACCAAGGAGCAATCCACCTTTGCTTATTTAACGGATTTTGGCTTTTCAGATGGCATGATCCGTGATTTTTTTAAACCTTTCTTTAGCGGAATTTTTCTTGAAGACCAACTAGAGACATCTAGTAGAATGTTCCAGTTTGTTTATAAAATGTTCGGTGAAGGTGATGCTGCAGTACCCAAAGGAGGGATGGAAGAAATTCCCAAGCAATTGGTCCGTCAGCTACAAAACACTTCTATACAGTACAATACTGCTGTAGCTTCCATAAACGAAAAGGAAATACTACTTTCCAACGGAACTACATTGGAAAGCGATTTTACGATTGTTGCTACAGAACCTAGTCAATTTATTAGTAATCTAAAGAATCAAGCAACAGAATGGCGCAGTTGCGATACCTTATATTTTGAGACCGATACCAGAAATATCAATAAAAAATTAATCGGACTTCTACCTGAAACCGATTCGCTAATCAATAACATTTTTTACCCCTCAAGTCTTGAAACCAAGACAAGTGGCGCTAAGGAATTACTTTCAGTAACGGTAGTTAACAATAAAGGGGTTACTGGAAAAGAGCTTGTGAATAGGGTTCAAGAAGAATTAAGTAAATACTGTGGTATTACATCCAGTGCCTTCTTAAAACATTACCATATTCCCAGGTCCTTACCAAAATTGAGCGAACTACAATATGAGGTACCACCTTCAGAAACACGCTTGACCGAAACCATTTATTTAGCCGGAGACGTACAGCTAAACGGCTCTTTAAATGCCGCTATGCTAGCGGGCGAAAGTGCTGCGCTAGGAGTGATGGAAAACTTAGAGGGTTTGTTCAAATAGTTTTTTACAGCTAAGCGCTTTAAAATTGTTCCATTCAACGTCTCCCTAAATCTCTTTACTTAGTAAACCTGATGTTCACTAAGTAGCACAACGTACTTTCCAATAAAATCTACCCAATATTGGGTATTGTATACGGCAAGGTTCAAAAGTAGTTTTGACTTAAAAGCAGTCATATGAAATTAAAATTACTTTTTGCCATATTATTATTGGCACTTACAACAAGATGTTCGCTCATAGAAATTGAACATGAAGAGGACCTGATTGTACAAATTGAAGGAAAATGGCGGTTAATCTCTATAACTTTTGATGGAAAACAAAATATTACCTCTTGTGATGAAACTACCTATTCTGAATTTACGCTGGACCCGTACGATGACAAGGACTTTAATTTTGATTATTCAGGCGATTATATAGGTACCGCCTATTTCTATACCGAAGCATTGGAAAGCTGTAGTCCCGAGACATTCGTAGGAAATTGGGAATGGGACGATGAAGAAGTAAAATTCTCAATCATCCTTACCGGAACACATACTGGTACCAGATATGTCAACGATTTTGATATTTCTTATAGATATTTAAATGGTAGCGATACTGTTGTGGATAGAATCTTTTTTACATTCCAAAATGAAGACGAAGATTTTGAACGAATTTATGCCTACGCAAAGGTATTTTAGGAGCAAAGTAACAAGGTTTGTTTTTTAGACTATTTACCTCACGTATTGATTGAATAGAGTATAGTTGATGCGTTGGTAAATTCGTCAGTTTACTTTCTTTTCCAACGCTTCGTCTTGCACAAATTTTTTAAGATTATTAATCTTTAAAAATTATGTCGTCTTCTAAAAACCCATTCTCAATAGGTATTGACATCGAAAAATGAGATGCATAAATACCTAAAAAATAAATGTCTTGAGAATAAACACTTATTAACTGATCGAGGGCAGGAGTATAGTATAGTGTGTGTGGAATGGTTAAGTGTAGAAATTGACTAAAATTACATTATCTTTGGTTTTCGATGCGAAATAACCAAAACATAAAGGCGCTATTTTTCTTGGGCATTTTCAGTATGTTACTGATGCACCAAGTTGTGCCACATTGGCATCATGAGCATCAAGAAAAACATCAGCATAGTGAAGTAGCACATACGCACAATCACGAGCATAATCACAAAACGTCTAAAAAAGATAATTCTAAAAAAGGCTTTTTCGATTGGTTTGTAGAAATGCACGTGCATACCAATACAACACCAGATGTGTTGGTATTAAAAGAAGTTACAGTTAAGAAAATTACCGTAGAAAAAGAATCGGTAAAAACACTATTTCCTGTAACCGTAAATCTTGCACTTGTAGATGTTGATACCTCAAAAGAAAGATGGTATCAACCGCCAGATAAACTTCAAAACACATATTTCCCCAATTGCTCACTTCGGGGACCACCAAGTTTAGGTTAATCAGTTATACAGGGTTTATGTTAGTATAAACAAAAAACACCCTGTAATTCTATTTTGATAAACCTAAAAAAACATCATTATGAACATAAAATTAGTATGCACCATTGGTGTATGCCTGTTCGTTGGTAACATTTATTCTCAAACAAAATCAGTAGATGAATTACTTAACCAAATAGAACAAAACAATACCGAGTTAAAAGCCTATCAATCGTACATCGATGGGCAAAACTTGCAAAATAAAAGTGGTAATAATTTACCAGACCCTCAACTTTCGGGTTTTTATTTGCCATTTGGTGAACACCAAAGTAACGATTATACCGAGTTTGAAATTTCACAATCATTTGAGTTTCCAACAGTGTATGCAGCGCGTAGCAAATGGAATAACTTGAAAGCAGAACAGCTACAAGCCCTTTTTACTAAAAAGCGACAGGAAGTACTCTTAAAAGCAAAACAAGGGTTAATTAGCCTTTATATACTTCAAAAGCAAAAAACTATTGAATCCAATAGAAAGCAACAAGGCAAGCAGGTTTATGAGCAAATGCAAGAATTGTTCAATAAAGAACAAGTTGGCATTTTAGACCTCAATAAAGCCAAAGTAGCTTGGATTCAAGAACAATTTGTAGTAGAACAATTAGAAGCTGAAATCCAGAATCAAATGACGGTGTTGCAAACTTTAAATGGTGAGCAATCGCTTGAGTTGGATAATCTGCAATTGGAAATTCCTTTTGAATTGCAAACTATGGAAACACTATGGAGCGAGAAATTGGCAAGTGACCCCAAACTATTAGAGTTACAGGTTAATGAAGCGTCAGCGCTTCAAAATGTAAAACTCGAAAAGAATAAAATTTTGCCCAACCTTGCTTTAGGTTATAATTACCAAGGTGTAAATGGCAATAATTATTCTGGTGTTTACGGTGGTTTGTCCATTCCGTTATGGAGCAGCAAGAATAAAGTTAAAGCGGCACAGGCAAAATATGAGTATCAACAATCAAGTTCACAAGTAGTCAAACAACTATTGTATGCCGATTTGCAACAGGAGTATAATCAGTATCAATTATTGTTCAATAAATACACCGAATACCAAAATACCATAGAATCCCTAAACAGCGAAGATTTGCTTTTTAAAGCCTATAATTTAGGGGAATATTCCTTTTTGGAGTACTATATGGAAGTGCAGTTTTATCGGGATGCTACCGACAAAATGCTGCAAATGGAAAAAGAATTACAGCTTTTACAAGCACAATTATTAATACATAAACTTTAACAATTTAAAAGAACAGAAAGATGAAATCAAAGATTCAAGAACACCTAAAAACAAATAAACTCATTGTGAGTAAAACAGTATCAAAATTTTTAATGGCATTAACCGTAATCCTTGCAATAAGTATTACAAGTTGCCGAGACACAAAAAAAGAAGAAACAAACGATGACCACGGTCACGAGCATAATGCTGATGGTAGTCATAAGACTGAACACGAAGACGTAAAACAAGAAGAGTTTAACGTGGACAAGGATTCTATTAAATCCGAAGAGAAAACACACACGCACGACAACGGAGAAGAACACCACGACCACTAAAAACAAAACAAATGAGAAAGTATGTAATAATTGTGCTTGCCTTTATGGCAATAGCTTGTAAGCAAAATAATGAAGATAATCACGCCCACAATCCAGATGGAAGTCACGTTGGCGATGAAATACCTCGAGTGGATTATACCATTTGGACAAACCAAACCGAATTGTTCGTTGAATTTCCCGTACTTATTGTTGGGCAACCCAGCAAATTTGCAGCGCATTTTACGGTAATGGACAAACACCAACCTGTGCGTGAGGGTTCGGTAACAGTAAGTTTAATTAAAGGTGACAAAGGCATTCGTGCTACAGCAGAAAGTCCGTCATCACCAGGAGTATTTTCGCCCATCATTCAACCAAAGGAATCGGGAATACATCAATTAGTATTCGACCTTTCGACACCACAATACAAAGATAAAATTGTAATTAAAGACCTAATGGTGTATGCGAATTTGGAAGAAGCCAATAACGCCATAAGCGATGCAGGTGAAGATGGTTCTATTTCCTTTTTAAAAGAACAAGCTTGGAAAATAGAGTTTCAAACCGCATCTGTTATGAATGGTGAAATTTACGATGTGATTAAGACATCGGGAGTATGGCAGCCTGCACAGGGTTCTGTAAAAACAATGGTCGCTACGGCTAATGGAACTGTAAATTTTGCCACAACTAACCTAACGGAAGGAACAGAAGTGAAACAAGGTCAATTGCTTATGAATGTAAGTAGCCAAGGATTGGCAAGCAATAATTTAAGCGCAGAAATAGCGAAAGCCAAAGCGAACTATGACCAAGCCACATCCGAATATAATAGGAAGAAGGAGCTTTACGAAAGTAAGATTATACCAAAATCAGAATTTGAAAAAGTAGAGAGTAACTATACTATTGCAAAATCGCAATACCAGTCGCTTGCTTCTGGAGTTTCTGGTGGCAGTAAGCAAATACGAGCACCTTTTAATGGTTTCATAAGAAGTGTCAATATTGGTAATGGCGACTATGCAGAACAAGGAACTGTTTTAATAAGTATTGCAACCGAACAATCCAAAGTGTTGAAATCGCAAATAGCACCTAATTACGGGTTAACGATGCAAAACATTAAAAATGTTTGGTATCAAACTGAAATAGGACATTGGAAAAGCATTTTAGATTCAGAAGGTGAAATTCTTTCGATATCCAAAGATGTGGAACGCGACAGTCCCTTAATTTCGGTATATGCCAAAGTAAACGATGCGATAAACCTGCCTGATGGCAGTTTAACCCAAGTACAAATTGCAATGGGAACCGGCGAACAAGGAACACTTGTACCCGAATCTGCTTTATTGGAAGATTATGGAAATTATTCGGTTATGGTACAACTTTCTGGAGAAAGTTTTGAAAGACGCCCTATTTCCATAGGAAAACGAAACGGTAAAAACGTTGAGGTGCTCAAAGGTTTACAGGTTGGTGATGTGGTGGTAACCACAGGAGCATACCAAGTAAAAATGGCTTCAATGTCGGGCTCAACCCCTGCACACGGACACGAACACTAAAAGCAAAAGTTATGTTGAATAAAATATTAAATATATCACTTCATAACAGATTGCTTATTCTGTTAGGAGCTGTGGTGTTAAGTGTGTTGGGCGTATATTATGCAAAGACAATGAATGTTGATGTATTCCCAGACTTAACAGCACCAACGGTAACTATTCTTACCGAAGCCCACGGAATGGAATCGGAAGAAGTAGAGAAATTAGTCACCTATCAATTAGAAACTGCTTTAAACGGTTCGCCAAATGTAAGACGAATCCGTTCGTCATCAGCTGCGGGAATATCCATTGTTTGGGTAGAATTTGAATGGGGAACCGATATTTATCGAGCGCGCCAAATTGTGAGTGAACGAATCCCGATGGTACGCGAAAATTTACCCGAAGGCATTGGTGCACCAACAATGGCACCTATTTCATCGATTATGGGTGAAATAATGTTGTTAGGTGTGACTTCGGATAGTTTGTCGCCAATGGAATTACGAACACTTTCCGATTGGACAATTAGACCACGTATAAAAGCGATTGGTGGAATTGCAAATGTGGTGGTCATTGGAGGCGATTATAAACAATACCAAGTATTTGCCAATCCTGAAAAGATGAAACATTACAACGTGAGTCTTTCCGAATTAGTAGAACACGTTAAGGAAGCAAATACAAATGCACCTGGTGGAGTAGTGAATCAATACGGAAACCAATACATCATAAAAGGAAGCGGTAGAGCGTATGCGTTAGAAGATTTACAGGAAGCTGTTTTAAAACAAGTCAATGGACAAACCATCAAAATAAAAGACGTAGCAACAGTGAAAATTGGAGCTTCCGATAAAATTGGTGATGGTTCTTTAAACGCAAACCCTGCGGTGATTCTGACCATTTCAAAACAACCCGATGTTAATACGTTGGAATTGACAGACCGTTTGGATGAGGCGATTGCAGATTTACAAAAAACCTTACCAAAAGGTGTAAACATTAAAAGTCAAATCTTTAGACAATCCGATTTCATTGATGCTTCTATTAGCAATCTAAATATGACGCTTTTAGAAGGTGCGTTTTTTGTAATGATTATCCTGTTCATCTTTTTAATGAATTGGAGAACTACCTTAATATCCTTATTGGCAATTCCTATTTCATTATTGGTGTCCATTATCATTTTAAAATGGTTAGGTTACACAATAAACACTATGAGTTTGGGTGGTATGGCAATTGCTATTGGTGCGTTGGTAGATGATGCCATTATTGATGTGGAAAATGTGTATAAACGCTTACGAGAGAACATCAAAAAACCGAAAACAGAACGTCAATCTACAATTACAGTTGTGAGAGATGCGTCTGTAGAAATCAGAAGTTCTATTATCATCGCCACTTTAATTATCATTGTCTCGTTCGTACCCTTATTCTTTTTAAGCGGAATGGAAGGTCGATTATTGCAACCATTAGGTATTGCTTTTGTAACCTCTGTGTTAACATCATTGATAGTTGCAGTAACGGTAACACCCATTCTATGCTCTTATTTATTGAATAATGAAAAACTACTCAATAAACAAGCAGAAGGTACACGTGTGGAACGTTGGTTACAGAAACATTATGGTAATCTTTTGGAACGTGCCACAAATATTCCAAAAACCATTATTGGAACTACAGTAATTGCCTTTATCATAAGCCTTTTGGTATTAACACAATTAGGTAGAAGTTTTTTACCTGAATTTAATGAAGGTTCTCTGGTAATTAGCGTCGTTGGTCCACCAGGAATGTCTTTGGAAGAAAGTAACAAAACAGGAAAATTGATAGAAACTATTTTATTGGATTTACCAGAAGTGGAAGTTGTTACCCGACGACAAGGAAGAGCTGAATTAGATGAACACGCACAAGGTGTTAATGCATCAGAAATTGATGTGCCTTTTGTGCTTGAGGATAAAACCAAAGAAGAATTCTTTGAAGAAGTCCGAAACAAATTGAGCGTTGCACCAGGTGTTAATATTACCTTGGGACAACCCATTGCACACAGAATTGACCATATGCTTTCTGGAACACGTGCCAATATTGCCATTAAGATTTTTGGTTCAGATTTACAACGTTTGTTCGAGGTTGGTAAAAGCGTAGAGCAAAACATCAAAGAAATTGATGGATTGGCAGATGTAGCGGTTGATCAACAAATTGAAGTACCACAAATACGCATTAAACCTAAACGTCAGATTTTAGCAGCGTATGGAATGACCGTTGGCAAGTTAATGGAACAGGTAGATATTGCATTTGCAGGAGAAGAAGCTGGTGAAATTTACGAAGGACAACAGTATTTCGATTTGATAGTTCGCTACGAAAAACCATTTCGGGATGATATTGAAAATATCAAAAACGCCTTAATCAGTTTACCAAATGGTGGACAAACCATATTAGGTGAATTGGCAACTATTCAATCGTTAAGTAGTCCAAATACCATTAATCGTGAAGATGTACAACGTAAAATTGTGGTCGCTGCCAATGTACAAGGCAGGGATTTACGTGGTGCAGTAAACGAAATACAAGAAGTGGTTGAAAACAATGTGAATATGCCAGAAGGCTATCGCGTACAATATGGTGGACAGTTTGAAAGTGAATCCAAAGCATCACAATTACTTATGATAACAGCAATCATTGCGATAGCCATTATTTTCCTTTTACTCTATTATGAATTTAAAGATGTAAAATTGGCATTTGTCGTATTGATTAACTTACCGTTAGCCTTGATTGGTGGTATCTTAATTGTGTATTTCACATCAGGAATTATCAGTATTGCGGCTACCATTGGATTTATAAGTCTTTTCGGAATTGCAACACGTAACGGTATCTTATTGGTATCACGTTATGAAGATTTACGACAGGAAGGAATGCAAGGGTTTCAGTTAATTAAAACAGGAGCTTTAGACCGTTTAAACCCAATCTTAATGACCGCTTTTACAACAGGTCTTGCATTGATACCATTGGCTTTAAAAGGAGGCGAACCAGGTAGTGAAATTCAAAGCCCAATGGCTGTAGTTATTTTAGGCGGATTGTTATCTGCTACGATATTAAACTTGGTAGTAATTCCTTGTGTGTATCAATTAGTGATTAAAAAAAAGTAATTGAATCAGTGATTCATTAGTAATTAAAAAAAAGAGGGGGTTTTAAAACCCCCTCTTTTTTTCTACCTCATAAAATGATAATAATTGATTATCAATTATTATCGAACTTTCTACTTTCAGGTCCGTTGAAATAAATTAATTAAAACTACGTTTGTCTCATTATGCTCACTTCAAAATAAATTCAAATAAGAAAATAAATAAGTAGGGTTTTTTTAAACTAAGTTGTTCTATAACCATTAGCCCAAATCTTAAAATAAAACCATGACTCAAAAGAAAAGCTTAACCGTATTAAGCATACTTACTGTTATTTTAGCCTTTAGTATGGGGTGTAGTGATGATGATAGTTTGAATACCGATGCAACCATTAGATTGGTCGCCACCACAACTAGTACAACTACAGCAACCAAGAAAATGCCGGTAAATGACCTTCAATTTACATCTGGCTCCATAACATTTAGGGAAATTATATTCGATGGTGAAAATGGAACTAATTCCGTTTCTAGAACAAAGGAACAGATTGCAAACATTGATTATGCAACGGGTACTGTTTCGCCAGAGGTTTTGATAACGATCCCTTCCGGTACTTATACCGCTGTGAACTTAGGTATTGAATTGCAGGATGAAAATGATAAGCCTACAGTGGTAATAGAGGGTACATTTACAAATTCCAGCGAAGAAATGCTTCCAATTCGTTTTGAATTTAATAGCGGTGAAGTGTTTGAAGCCAATGCGGCAAGCGTTGAAATCCCAGAAGGTGTTGACCTAGTTGGTAAAATAAACTTTGATGCACTAAACTGGTTCAGTACAATTTCAGCCACTGAGCTAGATAACGCCAATCTTACGGATGGTGTCATTATCATCAGTGAAACCAATAACGCATCTATTTTTGACAAAGTTGCGGACCGCTTGGATGTTGATACACAAGCTGTTTTTGAATAAATCCTTAAATAATAAACCCCCAAAATAAATATAATGAAAAATCGAATTTTAAATTTAAGTCTAGTCTTGGTATTTCTAACCGTTTTTGTTTCATGTAGTAAAGACGACTCACCAGAAATTATAGCCTCTGTTAATAATACCTCAATGTCAGCAGGTAACTTTAATGGTGATGTAACCGGAAATGGCGGTTCTACGACTGAAATATTAACCTGGACAAATAGTCAGGCCACAGCAGATTATAATATGGATATCACGGCATCAAGTGCTGGCACATTCCGATTTGTAATGCAAGATGCCGATGGCACTACTGTATTGGACAGAACATTAGATGGTAGTGTAGAGCCGGATTCCTTTTCCGGAGTAACAGAAGCTGGAACAGCAGGAGAATGGACTGTTACTTTAACATTAACAAATTTTAATGGCGATGGCAGCTATTCTGCATCTTCAGGAAATTAATAACACATTACTAATTTAGTTAAAAAAGGAGCTCTAAGAGCTCCTTTTTTTGTTCCATACTAGTTTTATTTTGACAAGGGATGAAGAAAATATGAGCCATTAAAATTGAAGCTATTAAGTAACCAGTTGAAGGAGTGTGAAATCGACGTAAGAAATACACAAATACCCTTGAATAAGAATAAGCACGCTATTTGTAAATGTGTGTATGTAATGGTCTTAACCTTTATTAATTCAACGTCGCCCTAAATTCCTTAGGGGAATGCCCTACTTTTTGTTTGAATAAACGACTAAAATGCTGTGGATATTTAAAACCTAGTTCATAAGCAATTTCACTGACCGATTTATTTGGGTCGAATACTTTTTCCTTAGCTACATCTATCAATTTCGCTTGAATATATTCTTGCGCAGATTTACCGGTTTCCTTTTTAACCAAGTCCCCAAAATAATTGGAGGATAAATGAAGCTGATCCGCAAAATAAGCTACTGAAGGTAAACCATTGACCCTTGGTTTATCCGATGAAAAATATTGAGAAAGTAGTTGATCAAACTTCTCTAAAGTACCCTTATTCACTACTTCACGTGTAATGAATTGCCTGTCATAAAAACGAAGGCAATAATCTAAAAATAGTTCAATATTCGTCACAATCAGTTTCTTGCTATGTTTATCAATGGGCTGCTCCAATTCAAACTGAATTTTTTCCAATAAACTCAAAATCAGCTTTCGCTCTTTAGCGGATAAATGCAAAGCCTCATTACTTGAGTACGCAAAGAAATTAAATTCATGAATCTTTTTTGCCAAACTTGTACCCAACAATAGGTCTGGGTGAAAAAGCAAAGCATAGCCTTTGGGTATAAAACCCGGTTCATAGCCGCCAAGTTCAATAGTCTGGTTGGGCGCCATAAAAACCAAGGTACCTTCGTCATAATCATATGAGTTGCCGCCATACTTTAGTTTACAGCCCACGGCATCTTTTAAAAAAATAGCATAACAGCTGTAATGAAATCCGTCGTACCTCTCATTGGTATATCCAGTTTCGTTTACCTTTTTAAAATCGACAATACCTACCAAAGGATGCAGAACTTCGTAATTTCTTAATTTAAAGTAGTCTGCAATGGTTTTAATTTCTAAAATATTCTTCACAACCAAATGTATTTAAAATAAAGATAATCTATTGATGGTCACATCATCAAGCTACATATGTAAAATCTGTAATTATGGTATAAACATCCGTTATTTGGGTAGTATAGTACCCTTTTTCTTAGTCTAATTTTGACATTGTAATTACGCACAATGAAGAAGATAGGAACTTTAATGTTATTGCTGTTATTCAGTACCGCTAATGCACAGGAAAATGCAAAAGATGAAAACTATAGGTTTTTAGATGATTTTAGAGGAAGTGCTAGCATCACCCATAATGGCGTTTCATTGGTTCCTTCTTTTTCCTTGGGTGATCCCGCTTTGCTGTTCGATTTAAAATTTACCAAAAAGAAGTTAAGTTTTGAGCCGGACATGCGTTTTTCTCTAGATGCCAAACCGTGGACGATGCTTTTTTGGTTTCGCTATAAGGCCATTGAAAAAGAAAAGTTTTCACTGAGGCTAGGGGCGCATCCCGCACTGAATTTTAGAACTGTAAATGTCATTAGAAACGGCAATACCGAAGAACTTTTAGAATCTAGAAGGTATTTAGGTGCCGAAGTGGTACCAAATTATAAATTATCAAAGCATACGAGTATTGGTATGTATTATCTATATGGTCGCGGCTTTGATGCTGGAATAAAAGAAACTAATTTTTTGGTGCTCAATGCTGCCTTTAGTCAAATTCCCATTTCAGCATCGTTTTATATGAATTTTACACCACAAGTTTACTATCTTACCTCTGATGATCTCACCGGATATTATACCTCGGCGTTCTTGACCATTGGTAAAAAGCAATGTCCATTTTCGTTGACAGGTGTTGTAAATAAAGGTATAAGCACCCAAATATTGCCCGATGATGATTTCACTTGGAGCGTGCTATTGAACTATAGCTTTCCAACAAAAAGGAAGATTAAAAAAAAAAGGCATAAACCTTATTAAAATGACTACAAAAACAAAGTATATATGATAAAGCTAAAATATACAGTAGTACTTGCAAGTATACTTTTATGTATTGGCTGTAATGAACAAAACAAGCAAATAGCAGATACATCTGTTGAAACGAATGATATTATTTCTATTCAAAAACAGGGGGCTTTTGCCGTTGGTGGTTCGGTTAAGCAAAGCCCTGGAACTTTTGACCCCATTGCCCATGGTGCTTTTAATCCTTCAAATCAAAGTACAGAAGGGCAGACCTTGCATGGTGACCACGCATCGGTATTCTATCAAATTCCTACGGAACCTCGTAATCTTCCGTTAGTATTTTGGCACGGCTACGGTCAGTCCATGCGAACTTGGCAAAGCACTCCAGATGGCAGGGAAGGATTTCAAAGTATATTCCTTAAAAAAAGGTATCCTGTCTATTTATTAGATCAACCCAGAAGAGGATTGGCAGGACAAAGCTTAGAACCAAAAACATTGGAAGCTAAAACTGAAGACCAACTGTGGTTCGGCATATTTAGAATGGGCGAGGGTACACGTTTTTATCCGAACGTTCAGTTTTCTAAGGACCCTGAAGCTTTAGATCAATTTTTCCGCCGTAGTACTCCAGATACGGGACCTTTAAACATCAATCTTAATATTGACGTCGTTTCTCAATTATTCGGAAAAATTGGTGACGGAATCCTTGTTACCCATTCCCATAGTGGCGGACAAGGTTGGAGTGCCGCTCTAAAGACCGATCGCATAAAAGCTATAGTAGCGTACGAACCTGGTAGTAATTTTGTATTTCCAGAAGAAGACATTCCTGAGCCTATTTCCTATGTGGGCGGAACATTACGTGCTAAAGGTGTTGCTATGGAAGAGTTTCAAAAACTGACCAAAATTCCCATTGTAATTTATTATGGGGATTATATCCCTGAAACTGAAGTTGAAAACCCTGGTCAAGATCAATGGCGCGCCGCTCTTTCCATGGCACGTAAATGGACAAAAACCGTAAACGACGCTGGTGGTGACGTTACTTTAGTAGTGTTACCGGAAATAGGAATCAAAGGAAATACACACTTTCCCATGTCCGATTTAAATAATCAAGAAATAGCCGATGTAATGTACAATTGGCTAAAAGAAAAGAAATTAAACTAAAAAATAAAAGAAATGAAAAATCTAATTACAACAGTACTGTTTATGCTTCCCATATGCATTTTTGCCCAAAATACGGACTACAAAGTATCTTCATACAAAGACGAGGGCTTTAAGGCACCAAATACGCATTATATTGGCGAAGCTTGGTTAAACGGTGTATTACAGGCAGATGATGAAACCGACTTTAATATTACCAAAGCCACTTTTAAGGCAAATTCTACGTTGGACTGGCATAAACATGCAACCTCTCAAGTCCTTATTTACGTAGACGGTGAAGGCTATTATCAAGAAAGAGGAAAAGACCCTGTAATACTTAAAGCAGGTGACGTGATCAAATGTGACAAAGAAACAGAGCACTGGCACGCTTCCACTAAGGATAGTGATGTTACCTATTTAGCAATTTATGGAGGAGGGCAGCCCACCACATGGACCGAAGTGGTTACGCGAGAATATTATGATAGTGTTGCCGATCAACTGAACGATTAATTCATCACTTATGAAATTAGAATTATTTAGACTTAAACCTTTCATGCTATTAAGAAATATCCTTAGCACGGCGACAGTTTTGGTTTGGGTTGTTGTATTTATCAGCTGTCAATCAATAGCGCAACAAGCAACATCAGACAATGCTTTATCCGATCAGGAGAAAAGTATAATCAAAATTGCAAGTCACACTGCCCAAGGTAATTTATCTCAGCTCAAGGATGTTCTCCATGAAGGATTAGATTATAAGCTCACCGTGAATGAAGCTAAAGAGGTATTGGTTCACTTGTATGCCTATGCAGGGTTCCCAAGAAGTATACGCGGTTTACAAACACTTTTAGAAGTGCTGGAAGAAAGAACAGCTAAAGGTATAGATGATGATTGGGGACCAGAAGCCACAACTATTGACGATTCCAGCAGTAAATATGAACGGGGAAAGACTATTTTGGAAGAATTGGTTGGTAGACCGTTGGATGGAAAACCAGAATACCAGAAGTTTTCACCCGAAATGGACAGGTTTCTTAAAGAGCATCTATTTGCGGATATTTTTGAGCGAGATGTGCTTACCTATAAACAACGTGAACTAGTAACCATTTCCGTTATTGCGAGTTTGGGGAGTTTAGAGCCAATGCTAAGAAGCCACTTAAACCTTTCATTAAATGTGGGTTGGCAAGCCGAGCAATTAAAAGAGTTTACCGAAACCTTAGCGAATACCACAACTGAAGACAATGTTCTTGCAACAAAAACAGTCCTTACAGAAGTATTGAAAAGTAGAACCGAATAAAACAGCCATGAAAAATACCGGATTCCTTACTATCGCCATGTTACTGATACTTTTGTCCGCCTGTAACACGCCAAAAGAAAGTAAAAAAGAAGCTGAACTTTTTGAAAGAGGGACTAAAATAGAAAACTCGAATTTTAGAGGTACCGCATGGCTAAATATGTTGGCAGCGCCGGACAGTTTAAATACCATGTATGCCGGTTTGGTTACTTTTGAACCCGCTGCTCGTACCAATTGGCATTCACATCCGGCAGGGCAAATATTAATTGTAACCCAAGGTGAAGGTTATTATCAGGAGGAAGGAAAACCCAAACGTATATTACGCATAGGAGAGACAATAAAGTGTCTACCGAATATAAAACACTGGCATGGTGCCACTGCAAATTCCCAATTTGCACATATTGCTATATCTGACCGCCAACTAGGTGCTGCAGAATGGTTTCAACCCATTACGGATGATGAATATTACGGTACATCTGAATAATTTCTATTCAAACGTAGTTTCTAAGATGGTGGTTTTTGAAGTAAACTTTTTGGCCTAAGAGCATTTTTAATTCATTGCTCATCATTTCTTAAATAGGAATTCCTGAACCGCCTGTCATCTGTTTTACAAAACATGTGATAAAAAGTGATTTCTCACATTTATAATACGACCAGCCAGTAGGAGGGGAGTGCAATCGACGCAGGAGATGCACAAATACCCTTGAAAAACAATTAGTACGCCATTTGTAAATGTGTGTGAATTGCTATTTAGGGATGGAACGTATATGATTAACTGTAACAAAAGGAAAAATACGGGCTTTTTACAACAATCAATCTTAGACACCAACATGATAACCAACTCCTTTTCTAAAGTTATTTTTCTATTTACCATTTTACTTTTACCATTTCAAAAAACTACCGCCCAAGTAGCAACTTCATCCACACTTTATAAGACTATTAAAGAAATGGATAGCTTTCTTTTTGAAAACGGTTTTAATGAATGTAGAATTTCAGACATGGAACCTTTAATCAGTGATGATCTTGAATTTTACCATGACCAAAGCGGTATTACCAAATCAAAAAAAGATTTTCTTTTGACTATTGAACAAAATATTTGTTCCAACCAGCAACAGAAACCTATTCGTAAATTAATGGAAAATAGTCTAGAAATATTTCCGCTTTATAATAAGGGAGTCTTATATGGGGCCTTACAAAATGGAATTCACGAGTTTTATATTAAAGAAGCGAACAAAGCACCCTAATTAACCAGTACTGCTAAATTTTCCCATTTATGGATAAAAGAAAATACGACTTGGAAATTGAAAAGAGTTTTAAGTTTTGATCATAAAACACCTAGGTTATTGAACAACAGAAAGAAGGGAATAGCTTTGTCTAATGAAACTTTAGATACCTATACAGGAAATTACTCAGGTCAACATGTAAAAGCCAACATAAGGCGAAAAGAAAGTTCACTTCTAATGAGCTCCGGCGATATGCAACTCATTATTCTTCCAGAATCTGAAAATGTATTTTTCGCAACTAAAGCACCACTTACTTTTGAGTTTATTTCGGTTAATGAAGTGATTACGAAAATGATTGTAAGGGAGAATGGAAAAATAGTCGATGAAGTCAAAAAAGTGGAATAGTGCTGATTTAGTTTTTAGAACACGGAGTCATTCTTAACTGTTTGTTAGAATTTATTGCTATTTGATATAACGTTAGATTAAAGAAGAAATAGTTTTATAATGTCCTGCATGATGACACTTAACTTTGGTAAACGGTATAAAATATGACGGTTTGGAAGACCATTATAATTTTTGATTGGGTTGTTGCGCTGGTATCCTTGGCTCTTTTTTCTTTTTATTTTTTTTAAAAGTTTCTTCTTAAAAGGTGATGTAATAGATGAATGAATTATATGAATACTTATCATAATAATTAACTAACCATATATAAACCGAGGTAGTATGTGTATAAAAATCTTTTAAAAACAATTAACTAACAATTTTAATATGCTTGAAATGGGATTTTAACATATTTAATTTTACTATGAAAAATAGTATTTGGATTCTTTTCTTAAATCGTTTGAAATGAACACTTTCAAATAATTTAGCTACCTTAAAATATACCTATAAATGGGTATTGAATTGAATACTAGAAATTCAAAACTTTATATGCATCAACCAAAACCTTATAGATATGAGATATTGTACATTGATGCTAGGTATTGTTTTATTTTTTTACGGTTTAAGAAGCCAAGCCCAAGCCTTTAGTGAAGACACGCAAAATGAAAATGAATTTTTTATTGATTTTGTTGGTACAGCAAACCTACAAGGTTCCATAGCAGAGGCAAATCAAGAAGTTCAAGGCAGTGCAGGTTTAGGAGTAATCTATGAAAGATTTTTAGGGGACAGAAATAATCCCTTAATTAATAGTTATGATATTGAATCTTATATTAATGTTGCTTCCTCAGTGGATGAATTAACTGCAATTTTAAATACTGATGATAATACAGTAAATAATCAACGCCTTTTTGGTTCATATGTGTTGAATCCAATTAGTTCGAAGCAATCTGTATTCATTAATAGTAACATTTATTTCAATCCAGATAAGCATAACATTTTCAAACCAATAAGTGGTATCACTGCTCGCTTTATTGCTTCAAATGCCTTATGGAAACTTGATGATGAAGTTCAGAAAAATCTAGGGGCGTTATCATTTAGGATTGGAATTTTTCATGAATTTCTTCCTGATAATAAAATACGTGTTGATAATAGAAGAAAATATAGTGTGTACTTCGGAATTAACTATAGTGGAAGAATAATTGTAGGTGATTTGTCCTCAGACACTAATGCTTCTACACGCCAAATGTTCTTGGGAACGGAGGATAAGAATTTTTCTGGAACTGAATTTACGTTTGGGTTTAGACTAAACAATATTTTGGCCGAATTTTCTATGCCATCGGTCGGAGGGAATAGAAGAAGCGACATTGAGGGACTAACAGATACACAATTTTTATTTACAATTAGATTTGTAGGTGGGTTTAGCCTGAATCTGGATAAAGAAAAAACTAGTGACCCTTAAATAAATAACAATTTCTCAAATTTTAATTTATATCATACCAATAATCCGCATTTTTCTAAATAACTGATATTATAAACATAAAAGCACTGTATTTTCAATTTTTTAAAATGCAACCATTAGGTGCATTACATAAAAGCCTATTTGCTATAATGTCTTGCGTTATGTAACTTGAGCTTTGGTTACGGCATAAAAATAAAGATGAGAATCTTTCTTTTTTGAGCGAGATGGTGCGCGGGCAAAGTATCTACAAATTTTTCTTGATTTTTTTCTTTCTAAAAACTTTCTTCTAAGAGGTAATGGAACACTTATTATGCGACGACGTAGGAGGGAAGCGTAATGTGTGTGTGTAATGGTTTCAAAATTTAGTTTATATCTTAAAGTTATCTTTATATTTATAGAATATTTTAAAATTTAAATGACTAGCACAGGAAAATATAATTTTTTAAAAATTGAGAAAGTAACAATTCGAAATTTTTCGTTGTATTCTAAAAATAATCAAACCTTTGAAGTAAATGAGGATATAAATGATGGCGTTTATTGTCTTGCTGGTGCAAACGGTTTAGGAAAGACTACTTTTTTAAACGCTATAAACTATGGATTAACCGGAATTGTACTAGAACCTAATAAAGAAGTCTTTTCTCCTGATGATATTGTCAAATCTAATAAAGACTATACAAAACGCTATTTTAAAGGTAGAATTAGAGCTGAAGATGAGGAAAAATCAGAGATAGAAATACTAATATCTGTTGGAGATAAATTTCTCAAAATTATTCGTGGTTTCAAAGAACGTGAAGGTCTTAAATATTTAGAGTACTACAAGTCTTTAAACAATATTAAAACTTCTTTGCTTGATACAATAAAACTGACTCCAATTGAGCTAAATAGTAATTATGAAAAGATAATTACCAATATTACTGGATTTGGCAATTATAATTATTTTCTGTTTTATCAACTTTATGTATTGACTTTTGATGAAAATAGGAGAATGTTGTTTTGGGATAATCGAGCTTCCAATAATGCTTTATCTATTGCTTTTAATGAGGATATTAATGATACTGAACGTCTTATTGATTTGAAAGGTAAAATGGACAAGCACGAATCGGATGGAAGAAATGATAGATGGCAGGCAACGCAAACAAAAAATAAGCTCGATGAGCTAATAAACGATTACAACGAAAAAGAGAATCCTAATTATAAAAACAAACAACAAGACTTTTTTGCTCTTAGCGATAATATAGAAAAGCAGGAAAATATTTTCGAGGAAGTAAAAATTGAATATGATACTCTTTTAAAGAGACAAAACATTATCAATTCGGAGATTTTACAGTTAAGGTTGACATATAGAAAATTATTTTCAGAGTATTCTGAACCAAGATCAAAACTATTAGAAAATCATTTATTTAAAATTGCTGAAAAGAACAAGGAGTGCTTTGTCTGTGGAGCTGAGGGAAATCAAGTAGTTGAAAATATTGAAAAAAAATTATATGATGATTGTTGCCCACTTTGCAATACTTCTATAAATAATGATAATACTAAAATCCAAGATGAACTCTTAAATAAGATTAAAAAAACGGATCAAAACTTATCCAAAAGCAACGAAGATTTAGAAAAAATAATATTAGATACAGAAACAAAAAAAGTTGAGTTAGATAGCGCTGAAATTAAACTAAATTCTTTAAAAAGTAAATTAAAGAAATTCTTAAAGGAAAACTCAAAGATATCTTTCACAAATACAGGGAATGCACCACTAGACAATGTAATCGAACAATACAAGTTTCAATTTCAGGAATTCGATAAGAAAGCAAAAGAATCATATAACAAAAGAGACAAATTAAAACCAGAATATGATAACTTACTGAAGAAGGTAGATGATGGATACAATTCAGCTAAGAAAGTTTTTGTACCGTTATTCAAAAAAATAGCTTTTAGTTTTATTGGCATTAATTTAAATATTTATCCTAAAAGAAAAGGGAGAAATTTTGTTTTAGTATTTGAGATGAAAGATACTGCGCGGACAGCATCACATCAATTATCAGAAAGCCAAAGATTTTTCTTAGACATTGCTTTAAGAATGTCTCTAGCAGTCTATTTATCTAAAGTAAATAACCCATCAACTATGCTCATTGATACACCTGAAGGCTCATTAGATATTGCTTATGAAAATAGAGTAGGTATAATGTTCGCTGAATTTGTTAAGGAATATGGGCAAAATATAATAATGACTGCGAATATTAACGCCTCTCAACTTTTAGTTTCTTTGGCACAAAAGTGTGGTTCTCAAAAAATGAAATTTAGAAGAATGTTAGAATGGACCGATTTAAGTGATATTCAAAAGGAAGGAGAACATTTGTTTAACAAAGTTTATTCAAATATTGAAGAAACACTAAAATTAAATTAATATGTCTAAACAAATTGAGTTAGAAGCTTTTTATGATAGTTTATCAATCGCTCATAAGCTTGATAATTTTTTAGATGAATTTGAAAGACGTGAAGTTCATTTATTTGCTTATTTCTCTGCATTCTTATTTCATTATGGGGGTCATCCAGTTGATGAATGGAAATATAAATTCATAATAGATAAAACAGGGTATCCACATTCTAAACAAGTAGATGATGCAATAGATAGACATATAAATTCTGGGGCTTTTGAAATGAGAAATAATTATCTATCAATAACTGCAAGAGGCACTGATGAATTTAACAAATTCAGTAAAGAATTGTCTTTATTTAAAACTCGCGAAAATTTTATTGATGCAGCTTGCACAACAGCAATATTAGTACCTTATAAGGAAACTAAAATGGCCTTGCTACTTGATTCTAATTTAACAACAGCTAGAAGCTTAAACAATGAGGATTGGATTAATTTCGAATATGATAATCTAAAACTAATAACACAATCATTAGGTGCATCAATTGATGACTTGACTGTTTCAGCTGTTTCTTGGATTAAAATTTTATTAACCACAATAGAAGACAAATAATGTCAGATCAACTTGTAGATAAGGTAAGGAATGAGGATTTTACGATTCAAATTTTTTCACAAACTAAAGACTCTCAATACATTAAATTAACAACAAATATTGTTAAAACTGTAAAAGAACTTTATCGGCACATTGAGCCAAGTCATTTTACTGGGGAAGTAGTTTTATTTCATAAAATTGATGAATCAATATTTTTTAATGATTGTGATTCTATTGATTTTTATGATTATGCAATTCTTGATAAGGATTTTAAAAGGATTGTATTTCAGCTGAGCCAACAAGATGAATTCCCATTATACTATGATAGTATTGAGGATACACAATTGGAAGCTTTGATAAATTCAGAAAATTATGTTGCATATATTTTTAGAGGTGGAAAAGAAAATTTTTATGTTAATGGTAAAAAAGTTAAAATCCGCAACGAATATAGTTGTCCAAGTATTTTTGCCTTACAATATCATTACTTAAATGAAGAACTTTTAAAATTTAAGAATGAAGTAGTTAGAAAAGTTTCTAGTCAGCTTTTTAAAGAATGTTGGTCAGATCAAAATTACATTTACTGGGTTAATAAACCAGAAGATAAAATTCAATTAGCCTTGGCAGAATTTTTACGTAATTCTCTTAGAGGAGTGAATGTAGTTCGAGAATATAAGTTAGGTGCGACGAAACCCGTTGATGTAAGGGTGTTTTGGAGAGAAGCTAATAGAGCGGCGTTAATAGAAGTAAAGCTTATGGGTAGATCAATGAAAAAAGATAGTGATGAAATAAGTGCCTATGAATATACGAATGAAAGAGTAAATGATGGTATGAAACAAATTAAAGAGTATATTGATCTAGGAGATAGTGACTCTCCAAATGTGATTACAAAAGGTTATTTAGTTGTTGCTGATGGTAGAAGGAATAATATTAACAAGAAAGTAACCACTATATCAATGGCAGACGGAAACCACTATGCTAATGTGGAATTAGATGTCGATATTGCCCTTCAATATTATAAAAATCATTATAATATTGAAAAACCAATACGTATGTTTTCAGAACCTTTATGCAGCTAGATATATATGGTTAATAATGATTTTGAGCTAAATAACAAAGGAACATCAAATGCCGGTGACACAAGAAGTCTTGCTCGTCATAGATGGTATTTTTATAAAGAAGGATTTTCTCCTTCTCTCGTTAATAAAGCAATAGAGGAAAGTGAAATTACCGAAAATGATATAATTTTAGATCCATTTAATGGAAGCGGTACAGTAACTTTAACTGCTGCTATTCGAGGGATTAATACAATAGGTTTTGAGGTTAATCCATTCACAAGCTTCTTATCTGATGTAAAAAGTATAAATTTCACACAAAAGAATTTTAAGAAGGTTTCGGATGAAGTGTTGAAAAACTCAGAAATTGGTGGGGTATCGCATTTGGAAAACTATTCTACTTTTACTGAAAATAAGCATAAAGGACAGAATCAATGGTTATTTAATAAATCTGTATTAGATTCGTTCGCCGGTGGTTTTAATAACTTAGGAACAACAAGCAAAAGTTCTAAATTAGCAAAACTTGCATTGGTATCTGCAATTATGAATAACAGCAATGCTAAAAAGGATGGTAAGTGTTTACGATATAAAAGTAATTGGGAAAATCTTAATTATGATAAATACTCGTTTTTAGAATCACTTGAAAAAAATTTTATTATTATTGAGAAGGATTTAGAAAATAGAGTAAGGACAAAACCAAATATTAAGACGGGTGACTCTAGAAAATTAATCAAAAAATTAAATTCTAAATTCAAGCTTTGTATAACATCTCCTCCTTATTTAAACACTTTTGATTACACTGATATATATAGACCTGAACTTTTTTTAAGTGGATTTATTAATTCAAGTAAAGAGCTTAGAAAACTAAGGTATGAAACAGTTAGATCACACGTTCAAGTCCGTTGGAATAAGCCTAAATTAAATGATTTTGGGATTCATTTTAATGACGTTTTCAAAAAAATATCAGATAAGAGAGACTTATTAATGCATAAAAATATACCTGATATGATTTCTGCGTATTTTGAAGATATGCAAGGGATTTTTATAGATCTAAAACAAAAAGCAGATACCGGTGCAAGTTTATGGTTTGTAGTTTCTACTTCAGCTTATGCAAATGAACATATACCTGTAGATCTAATATTAGCAGACATTGCAACAAAAGTTGGCTGGAAATTAAAAGAAATTGGAGTATTACGAGAAATACACAAAAGAAAAACCAGGTTCAGTCCTGATATAGATAAATTAAGAGAAAGTGTTATTATACTTAAAAATTAATTTCTTTAAAGCAATTACATTTGGAAAAATCGTTATGGTTTAAGATTTTATACTATTGGTGTTTTAAAAAAAATCCAATAGGTTCTGGTCTTACAATTCCATTTTTAATTGGAGTGGAGAAGGAATTTGGAAGAGGTCAAAATTTTGAAACCAATGACTTATTAAATGAATTTTACCTAATCCAAGTTATTTATTCGATTACAATACGTAATTGTCAAAATATTAATATGATTGTGTGTTGTTTAGACATACTTAATAATCAAGAAAAAGAATATTATAAAAATTTTGGATCAATATATTTAGAAGTGAATGATTATAATGACTTGAAGACATTTGAGGACTTTAAATTAAAAGTTAAATCTGAATATATCGATTATATTCAACAAAATAATTATTCAATTAATAATGGTATATGGGGCGGTTTTACAGATATTGATTTGAAAACAATTGAAAAAATTATGTAAAATAGATTCTCGATGTTAAATATGGCCTCATAAAATTTTGGTCAAAACAATAGGGGAAAAGAGCGTTCATATTTTAGGGGTTTAGTAATACCGTTTTTAGGGGTTTAGTAATACCGTTTCTTAAGAGTTATAATTACACAATTACTTCAGAGCAATCTTAATAAGCAACAATGTTTCCTAAAATATAGCGAATGAGCCGTTAATTGTTTCCAAAATTATATGCAGCCTTGAATTTTTGTTTCTTTTGTTTCAAGACAAAAGATAATGAAACAAGAAAAAAAAGATTAATTGAAATTCTATATATAACAAGTGTATAGAAATTTATTTTTCTTAAATTTTATACTCTTGTGGCAAGCTTACGAGAATCGTTTATAATTTTTTATGACGTACATTTTATCGAATACGCGATTTTTAATAAAAGCAAAAGGTTAGCTTTTATTTTGGTGTTGGCAAGCGATGGCAAATTGTGTTTAAATTTAAAATGCGTTTTTCAGCATTTTAGAATTTAAAAAGCAATCGAGCGTTTGTTTGGAAGCAGCCATTTTACATAACCCGTGATAAATAAGATTAGCCAGTGGCTGATATTATTTGGCGGCGAGATGAAGCGGCTGCTTTAACTAGAATTTAGTTAAGCTTACCGTAATTTCGTTTTTACATAATTACTGTGTTATAATCCTCTTACAGGGCTTATAACGTAACTATGTAAAATAGCGCGAAAATGCGCTATACACGAAACTACTATAATTGTACTATAATATATATTATGTAAAATAGACTTTTTATACCTCACTCTGTTCCCATATAATCCAAGTGCTTTTCATCTAAAAAATTATAAAAATTTGGATCACAAATTAAAATGCTTTATTTTAGTCCTATCAATACCACTAAAGCTTGGATACCACACAAAATTATGTCCTCCTTTCTGAAGATAACAGCTACTATGTTGAGTATCTTATTGGCCACCTTGTTTTGGCCAACAGCATTACAGAAGCTGTAATTTTTGATTCCCAATCACAAGCTGTAAAATTTCAAAAATACCTTTACAAGCATTGTAGAATTAAATTCTCCGTCAATACCTTTATTCAATAAGTAGAATTATTGATTTCTTCGTAAAAAACATTGGTTTAATACGCTGTTTTGTCCTGCTTTGCTTCCCAATCCTTAAAAACGGTCAAAGCTTCTTTACGGGCCAATTGTACAAACTTTATTTGCCGACCGTCTATGTCTTTTTCTATTTCATCATAAATAAACTGATCATCAAAATCTATAGCTGCGGCATCTTCACGGTTACAGCCAAAAAAGACCATTTTAGGTCGCGTCCAGTAAATGGCGCCCAAGCACATAGGACAAGGTTCACATGAGGTATAAATGGTACAGTCCGTCAATTCAAAATTATTCAGTTTTTTACAGGCCTTGCGTATGGCCACTACTTCTGCGTGTGCCGTAGGATCATTGGTGGAGGTTACTTGATTGTAGCCCTCGGCTATGATTTCTCCCTCCTTTACCACTACCGCACCAAATGGTCCGCCAACATTGCTTTGCATTCCCTCCGCTGCAAGGGCAATGGCTCTTTTCATAAAATATTCATCCTGTTCTGTCATCTTCGTTTCTATTTTTATTGTCGGCAAATTTCGTGTTTTCTTTGCTTTCCCCTGTGTTCTTTTACCAATACGTTTACCTTATTCCATTGCCAAAGCTTCTACCGGCATTTTTGCCGTTCTTATCGTAGACCTTTGGTTTGCTTCATCGATCCATGCAAAATATAACATGCCTTCCGCTATTTCCATCTGTGGGAATCCAGATTTGCGCGAACTGTTCATTACAGCAATGGTTTGTTGACCGAACAATGTGCCGTTCCTGTTCACCCGCATCACTTTAAAAAAGGCTTTTTCGTCCTCAGTTTCCATCCAACTTACTACGGCGGACTCCTCATCTACCCATACCACATCTACCCTTCCCAAAACATTTCCCTTGGCGACCAATACCGGGGTATTAAAATGTGCTCCACCATCATCGGAAAAAACAACGTGCACCCTGGGAGTTTCCTGTGCGGCCGTAAACCATGCGGCTACCAGATGGTTTCCCATGGCCGCTACCTGGGGGCCGTTGACCGGGCAACCCTTTATTTTCCAATTATCGGCATGTATGGTTTTTGGTGCTGTCCACTCGCCGTCTACCATTCTAACAATGCTGATATCGCGCACTTCATCCTCCGTACGGTCACGGTATACCACCACGGGTCCGTTATCGGTAATGGCGGAACTGGTCTGGCAACAGTCGCACGTACTGGCATCCAATTCCACTTCCTGGGACAGTTCTCCCGTTACGGAAACCCTGGCGGCTCGTAAGGTCATGGCTCCCCGCTCCCCTACTTCATTTTCCAAGGTATTTCTACCGTCTAACCAATTCACGAAAAAAGCATCCTTAAAGGGCATCACACTTACAAATCCGTGTTCCGTAGGGGTGGCATCGGTATGTACATCCAATCCTGTTGTCCAGTTTTCCGCATCCCGTGGTTTTATGTTCATTTTAATATCGTAGGAATAGGTGCCTTGACTGGACTTCTTCAATACATGGGACCATAAATGGCCGTTGTTTTCCGCAATCATGGGGTAATCCGCCCAATTCACGAACCAATCCGTCCCTGAAATAATCGACTGTGCTTCTTGCCATTCCCCATCCTTTAATTGGGCATATTGGGTGGTGTAAACCGAATCGTTTTCGGTGGTTATCCATGATAACAGGGTGACATCTTTATTGGATATGATATAGGGCAATGAGCTCGATGCCGTTACGGGTGATGCCATTTCCTGCAGTCCTAAATGCCCACTCTTTTCTTGTTGGGGTGATGTTTCCTGTTCCTTGCATCCGAAGAAAAAACATATCATCCATACCATACGTAATACTGGTAACCATCTAGACATTAGTGTAGGTTTTTTAACTGTTCTACCATTTCTGGGGTATTCCAGGGTTTACCGCCATCAAAACGGGCTACCTGCTCCCCTACTTCATTATAAATAAAGGTAACGGGCAAGGCACTGATGTCCTGTTCCGCATAAGAACCGTTGTATTTTACAAACTTAAAATCAAAGCCCTTGTCCATTTTAAACTTCTTTATTTTTTCCATGCTTTGGTCCGATGCCAATAGAAATACATAGTTTTCCTTTTCCAATACCGTCTGTAGTTCCAACAAATCGGGCATTTCCTCAATACAGGGCCTACACCAAGTGGCCCAATAGTTGACCAACACGCGTTTTCCTTTAAAATCGCCCAACGACACTGCATTGCCTTCCACATCTTCATAAAGGGATGTCTTGACCTTCTTTTCTTCCAAGGGTTGCAGCGTTTGGGTCGTATTGCTTAGGGGCGATGCCTTCTCCTTACAGTTAATCAGAACTAGGCCTAGTAGTCCAATGATCAGGAGTTTTATGGGGGTGGAAACTGTTTTCATTCGTAAATACATGTGTTATTATCGGCTTTAACGTAGTAAGATTTATAGTTCTTGGCATTTTCATCCATACAGCCACAAAGGTTCAACACCTCTATGCGTTCAAAATCTATGGGGTGCGATTCTGCCTGAATGGCAATATACCCCTCTTTTAATGCTTCGCCTTCCTCATAGGCCGAATCTAAGTAACCTTCTATATTTCCACCGCCAATAGTGGGCGATGCATACTCCATAACCACCTTATCCTCCATAATGTGTTGTATGAGCGAATCTCCCAATATCAAAGCCTCTACCGTGACCCATTGGTCCCCGTGATAGGTGTTGGATATAGAGTTGACACAATGGGTCGTAAAAAGACTATCGTTCAGCACCACATTGGTGCCTGGGGTACATAAATTAGCGGTAGTACGCTCGTTAGTGCCATCTCCGCCCAAAAGTTGGAGCTCCAAGGAAATTGGAAAATCCTGGTCAACACCTAGGGTGCTGGGTTCTTGGCAATGCAACATTAACCCGTTATTCCTATAGGCCCACCCGGGACCATCGGTCATTTGATCGCCTACAAACCGGTAGGTAGCCTTTAGTTTATAATGGGAAAATTTCTCTTTGTAAAACAAGTGTCCAAAATTCCCTTTGAACGTATCGGTCTTTGCATATCTAACACTCAATAGCTGATCATCGTAAACAAATCTGTTCTTATAATTTTCACCAAGTACAGCTCCGGTAAATTTTGGGGTCCAGTCGCTATAGTTTGTTCCATCAAAAATGGCGATCCATTCTTCTTCCTCCTGGTTGGTGGGCTTATCGCCGCAAGCAGTACAGAGCATCAAGGCCAAAGGCAGTGCTACCAGGGCAATAAACGTTTTGGTTTTCTTATTTCTTAATAAGGTAGTGGTCATGTATTGGTTGTTCTTTTACGGTTATCTAATCGCTCCTCTTGCTGCGTATACTTATACTTTAGCAGTACGAACTTACTTTAAATGACCATTGAAAACAAAAAAAACCGTTCCTATTAAGAACGGTTTCGTTTTATATGTACTGTATTTTTATTTTATGGCTACAAGCTCTAAATCAAAAGTTAGATCTTCTCCTGCCAATGGGTGATTTGCATCTACCACAATATCGTTTTCATTTACTTCGGCAACACGTAATTGCTTCTCGCTACCATCTGCATTGGTGGCCATTAACGCCATATTTACCTCTACTTTTAAATCTTCCGGTAAATCCGATTTATTTACGGTCTGGAAAAGTTCTTTACGCTTTTCGCCATAAGCTTCTTCCTTAGCGATTACGATGGTCTTTTTTTCATTAGGGGCCATATCCAACAATCCTTTTTCAAATCCGGGTATTAAACTGCCTTCTCCCAATTTAACTTCTAAAGGCTCTCTATTTACCGAACTATCAAACACTTGACCATCACTCAATTTTCCTGTGTAATGAAGTACTACTCTGTCGTCTGCTTTTACTTTACTCATACTGTTTTGTTCTACTAGTTAACTTTTGTACCGGGCAAAGGTATCGTTCTTAAAGGCCAAAAAAGAATTATAGCGCAAAACCTTGGTTTTTTAGCTTTTGTTTAACGTAAAAAGCTGCATAACCTACTGATTTTTGGCATTTTAATCACATTTCTACAGCATACAACTACATAGTTGAACAAATCAACATGAGCATCTTTCTATTTTATGAAGCAATTAAAAACGTATATTTAAAGAACAACTAATCAACCAATTAATAGCACTCATCATGAAACTACATGGCTACCTAGGCATTTTGTTATGCTCATTTCTATCTTTTCAAATCTCACAGGCACAGCACACCATAGGAATATTTGATGGCAATACCGCCATAGGAAACCCCAAAATAAAGGGAACGGCAAATTACGATGCCAAAAACCAAACCTATACCTTAACGGGTTCCGGCACCAATATGTGGTTTGGAAAGGATGAATTCCAATATTTATGGACCACAATACAGGGCGATTTTATTCTTAGGGCAACGGTAGTGTTCAACGGTGCGGGAAAAGACCCTCATCGCAAAGCTGGATGGATCATCAAGGATAATCTTGATACCAATTCCAAACATGTAAATGCAAGTACCCATGGGGACGGACTAACTTCTTTGCAGTACCGTAAAACTGTAGGCGGGAATACCGATGAAGTGAAATCTAGCCAAAAATCACCCACCATCATTCAATTGGAACGTAGGGGAACTACCTATATCATGTCCACCGCAAAATTTGGGGAAGAATTTGTTAGCGAAACCTTAACCGATATGGAATTGGACAATGAGGTTTATGTAGGCCTCTATGTCTGTTCCCATAACCCAAAAGTATTGGAGAGCGCTACCTTTAGCAATGTACGGATTATTAAACCCGTAAAAGACGACTATACCCCGTATCGTGATTATATAGGCAGTAATTTGGAAATCATGGATGTGAAAACCGGACATAGAAAAATAATATACCGTTCCGCCCACTCCATACAGGCACCAAATTGGACAGTTGATGGCAAAAAACTCATCTATAATTCCAAGGGCCACTTGTACAACTACGAATTGGAATCCTCTACCATTACTCCCCTAAATACCGGATTTGCCGTTCATAACAACAATGACCATGTACTTACTTTTGATGGAAAATTATTGGGCATTAGTAATCACAATCAAGCCGATGGAGGCAAATCTGCATTATATTACCTTCCTACCCAAGGAGATTCTATCCCGAAAATGGTTACCAAACCTGGTGTGGGTGCCTCCTATTTTCATGGATGGTCTCCCAATAATAAGGAGATGCTTTTTACGGGTGAGCGCAATGGTGCGTATAATATATTTTCTATCAATGTAAAATCCGGTAAGGAAAAACAATTGACAGATTTGGCTACTTTGGACGATGGACCCGAATATGATGCAAAGGGAAAATATATCTACTTTAATTCCGTACGTACGGGTACCATGCAATTATACCGGATGAAGGCCAATGGTAAAAAACAGACCCAGCTGACTTTTGACGAGTACAATAATTGGTTTCCCCATGTAAGTCCAGACCAACAATGGATCGTGTTTATTTCCTTTCCCAAGGATATTGACCCAAGCCAACACCCGTTCTACAAACATTGTATGTTAAGAATTATGCCCGCCAAAGGAGGAACACCCAAAGTTTTGGCCCATATTTACGGAGGTCAAGGCACCATCAACGTGCCTAGTTGGTCTCCGGATAGTAAGAAAATTGCCTTTGTAACCAATACGGACAGCTATTAAATAAATACTTTAAACAAAATAGCGTTACTTACTGATTTTTATTAGTATCCAGTTCTTTAACATCACCGTCATATCTAATTGAAAACCGGTCTGAAGAAGCTACGGATACGTTTGCCTTTTTATTGGGGTAGATTAACATAATAAAAGTATACCGTTCAGCATTATTCCTGGTCTTAAACTGAATTTTATAGGCCTTTTCTTTACTATCATATGCTCCAGTGTACGATTCTGCCACGCCATCAAACTCAATTCCTGAAGCTGAACCAAATCCGGCATTAAACTGTCTTTCTCCATAATAGGGTAAATATCCGGATACAGAATCGCCCTTTACTCTCAGGTAATTGGGATTACCAATTAAGTTGATTCGCCCCGCATTACTCCCAGGTGGAAAAAGTCCGGCATTAGAAATACTATTTAAGCTACGCGTAGCCATGGGGTTGGCCCAATCTGCATTAAATTCAAAGGATTTTTGCTGCATAAAGTCCTGCAATTGGCTTATTTCCGCCTCACTGGGTGCCTTAGAAGAGGTACACCCTATTACACAAGATAGAATTACCGTAAACATCATCATCTTTCTCATAGCGCTATACATTATTATTTGCCCTTTGTTTACTGCTAAAATTATGCCATGACCCTGTGGTCAAAACCTAAAATATGCTAAAACCCTTCGTCCTCGTATTGGGTATCCGCTAGAATTGTTTTTTTTACTTTCTCGGAATTTAGGTCCTTATATAATGCTTTGATCAATCGCAGTCTTTTCTTTTCCGAAATATTAAGTGTATCCAAGGCCCTAATTTTTTGAAGTAAGGCTGTTCTTCGTTTCATCTGTGCAGCGGCATAATTTGGCTCAAACTGAAACATGATCGGTACTTCCTCCTCTGCGGGTGAAACTTGTTGTGTAGTATCTGTTTGCGCTTGTAATGCAACGCAGTACAACAGCACGTAGCAAAAGCTTAAACGATATAAAAATTTCATCGTATGTTCATTTAGGTTTTCGCCCTAAAATACTAACAAAAAATATAATGTACACATGATCAGCATACTTACTTATCAAAATACCTTAACACTTCTACAGATGCGGTAATTATAACTAGCTGGTTTTGCTGGATTTTAAGGTATATTCCGCAAAATCGTCTTCCAGCTCAAAAGTCTGTTCAATATGGTAATTAACATCCTGGAATTGATCGGGCATCAGTTCATTGGTCCTTCTCAAATAATTCAACAAGTTTTCGTTGGCAGTAATCAAAAGGTCTATCTTATCTTTTAAATATTCCTTGGTTTCAAATAAGGCACTGGTAGAGGGCTCATATAAATACGAATCTATCTTACATCTTATATGCTGAAGAATGTTATAACTACGCTCTAACTTGCCTAAACATTTAGATTTGTCCTGAACATTTTCCATAGCACAAAGGTTTTAAAAGGTTTGTGGGAAATTTATTTCAAATTAAGAAAGTTGCGCGAAGATATATAGGCTTTTACATGCTTTAACTTAAATTTAATTTTCCCTCCTTTAAGATAACGATTTAAAAACAAAAGGTTTATAAATTCATAACTTAATTTAAAATTACATTTAAGTTTTTTTTAGTTGTGAGGATTAATTGAAATGAGTACCTTAAACTAAAACTTTCTACCTATGAATATCAATTTTGAATATGACGATGTCAAAGCCAGCAATAGATTAGAAATCATGGCTGCCCAGAAATTGGAAAAATTAATGGACAAATTCGATTTTATAGTACGATCCGATGTTTTTTTTAAGAAAGAAAACACCTCTTCCCCAGACACCGGTATGGTATGCAATATACGCTTGAGTGCCCCAGGGCCACGCTTATTTGCACAATCCTCTACCGCTAGTTTTGAGGCCTCCATTGCCTCATCCGTAGAAGATTTACAAAGACAATTGGAAAAAAGAAAGGCGAAAATGCAATCGCATTAATCCGGCACACTGGAAGTTAAGTTTTCCTCAACTTCCAGTTCGTTGGCTATAGCCTCTTGAATTCGTTCAGAAAACGGATTGCGTTTTAATTCCTCAATTAATCGCTTTCGTTTTCTGTCCGATATATCAAGGGTGTCCAATATTTCCTTGGTGTGATATTGGTAGGCAATCCTGCTTTGCTTTAAAGCAATTCTCTTAGAGGCCGGCAGCACATAATCCGACTCAAATTGATTTAACAAGGTCCTTTTTTTTACGTAAGATTTCACCTTAACGGTGTCCTGGGCCTGCACGGTCTGAATTCCTACAAAAATTCCTACAACGGCAACCCCCAATAGGGTTAAATTTTTCATTTCAATATATTGTTCTCTAGAGAAAATTAATACATAAAATCCAATCTCCAATAATCTTATAAAAACTTGTCCTTTTGTCGAAAATTCCCAACACTTCATCCCAACTAAACAATATTCTTCTCTACACCATTTTTATCCTGAAAATCAATTTGTATTAAATAGCTTTCTTCTACATTTTGATACTGCCAAAACTTCTTTGATGAATTCATAGGGTTAGACACACCATTACTTTTTATCACATACATTTTCCGTTCACCGGCATATGGATAAAGGATATCCCTAATGCAGTCAAAATTTTTTCAATAAAATACGTTTAAATAATTTTTTTGCTTGATATTACGCCTCTATTCATACCGTATTGATTTGATTATCAAGCTGTGAAGAAATTGTCAAAATAGTTTTCAAAAGGACTATTTATAGTACCTTTGCCCCTTTTAAATTTGAATATGATAGTCTGGATTGTTTTTATTGCTTTTGTACTTGTTTTTCTTGCCCTTGACCTTGGTCTGTTCCATAAGAACGATCATGTCATAAAATCAAAGGAAGCAGGCATTTGGACGGCCATTTGGGTTACCGTTGCACTAAGTTTTAGTGGTGTAATTTATTGGTTGTTCAATGCCGGATTGATAGAAAACCCTACGGGGCTTACTCCCAATAATGCGGTATTAAAGTATATCACCGGCTATTTAATAGAATTATCATTAAGTGTTGATAATGTATTCGTCATTGCGGTAATATTCGGTTCCTTTAAAATTCCGCCATTATACCAGCACCGTGTTCTGTTTTGGGGAATATTAGGCGCTATTATATTTAGGGCCCTCATGATTTTCTTTGGGGTAGCCTTAATCAACAAATTTGAGTGGATCATTTATATTTTTGGAATCTTCCTGTTATATACGGCATTTAATATGTTAAAGGGAGAGGACGAAAATTTTGACCCTAAAAATTCCTTTGTATTTAGACAGATCAAGAAAATATATCCAGTGACCACACAAATGAACGGTCATGATTTCTTTATTAGAAGAATGGGTGTCAAGGCCGCTACCCCTTTATTTGTTGCCTTGGTAGTTATTGAGCTTACGGACATTCTTTTTGCCTTGGACAGTATACCTGCCATATTAGCGATTACCGCTGACCCGTTTATTGTATTTACTTCTAATATTTTGGCCATATTAGGCCTAAGGTCCATGTATTTCCTAATTTCAAGAATGCTGGAGAAATTCAGGTTCATTAATTATAGCTTGGTGGTTATCTTAGCCTTTGTTGGACTCAAAATGCTTTTCTCCCACTATATTGAATTACCGGAATGGGTATCCTTGGCCGTGATTTCAATATCCTTGTTATCCGGTATTTTAGCCTCGGTATTTATTAAGGAAGAAGAACCCGTGATTTAAATTTACCGAGTCTCTAACTACATGAGTATTGTAATTTCTAATGGTTATAGTTTTGCATCAATAATGGCAATGGCATCATTGACGGTTTGCATTTGTTCCATATCCTCATTCTCTAAGCGGATGTCAAAAGCATCCTCCACGTCTAATACTATATCGACCAAATTGGCGGAATTAATATTTAAATCGTCCATAAAGTGACTATTTTCATTAATATCATTAACATCAACATCTTCAGGTAGATACGTTTTTATGATTTCTTTTAATGTTTGATATTTGTCTTCACGATTCATAATTCCTTATTTTAAAACCTTTTGGTATTTTTTTGTTTAATACGACTTAAATATAACACAGGCATTGACATCACCAAAGCCAAAACTAGCCTTCGCAATAATTGATGCATCATACGTAATTGTAGTTCTAGGAACACATTGTTCATTGATTACAGATTTAATATCCTCATGCAAGTCATCACAATTTATGTTCTTAAATATACTCCCCTGCTGAAATTGTAGCACACTAGCCACACACTCTATACTACCGGCCGCGGCCAAACAATGCCCTACCGTTCCTTTAAATGTATTGATCAATGGAAAATCATTTCCGGAACGCCCCAAGGCCTTGCTCCAATTTTCAACTTCCAATGCATCTTTGGATGTTGCCGTCAAGTGCCCGTTGATCACTTCTACCTCCGATGCCTTGATACCCGCATTGGAAATGGCTTTGCTTATACAACGTTGTACCGCCAAACTATTGGGGGCCGTCATGCTACCCTCTCCTATTTGTCCGCCACTATTGAGCTCTCCGCCCAGAACTTCAGCGTATATTTTTGCCCCTCTTTTTTGGGCACTTTCCAAGGATTCAAGTACCAATGCACCTGCTCCACTACCGGGTACAAATCCGCTTGCAGTGGCGCTCATAGGCCTACTGGCCTGCGTTGGGTTGTCATTATAGGTTCTTGGTAAAATACGCATGGCATCAAATCCGCCCCAGACATAGGGTCCGCTATCACTACAACTACCGGTCAATATTTGTTCTGCCTTTCCTTGACTTATACGGTCATAGGCCATGATTACCCCTTCCGTACCCGTAGTACAAGCAGCGGAATTAGTGGTCACTTGATTTCCACAACCTAGCAATCCCCCCAAGTAGGCACTTATACCGCTGGCCATCGTCTGAATAACCGATGTGCTTCCCAAACGACGTACATTACCGGCATCAATCAAATGAATGGCCTCCCTAAACTTATCGACCCCCAAAATACCAGTGCCAAAAATGATGCCCTGGTCCCAATTGGGCGTTGTACCCGTATTTTTATTCAAGCCGGCATCGGTCCAAGCATCCATACCTGCCATAACCCCATATACAATTCCAGAGGCGTTTAATCCCCGTAACTGCAACGGACTAAAATAATTGGCCAACATACTTTCTTTTACTGGCGGTAATCCCGCAATTTGACAACCAAAGCCCAGTTGTTCCAGTTCCGGTATTTGTTGTATACCACTTGTTCCCTGCAACAAAGATTGTGTAAAGTTGTTCAACCCAACACCATTGGGAGCACAAACGCCCATACCTGTTATGACTACGCGTCTACTCATTCCTAAAACCTATCATGCCCGCAATAGTACCTTTGCAGACCAAATTATTATCCTCGTTATACATTTTCACCCTACATTTTAACTTTTGAAACCTAAAATATTCCAGTTCCGATACTACGCGCACACGTTCTCCCGGCATTACGGGTTTTAAAAAGTCCATTGTAGCACTACTCATTCCTATACGTAGGGCCTGCAGTTCTTTTTCGTCCTTTAATAAGAAAATGCCCAAAGACACAAGACCTATTTGCGCACAGCATTCGGTCAATATTACCCCAGGGGTTACCGGTCTATTCTTAAAATGCCCTTTATAGAAAAATGCTTCTGGCAAGAACCGATAATAACCCTCTACTCCAGCCGAGTCCACTCGTGTTAATTCATCTACGAACAAAAAAGGTTGGGTATAGGGCATTGCATCCACTACCCATTGCCATGTATCATTACTCATTCAATACTTCTTAATTACTGTAAACTTTCCCCTCCATCTACCTTAATGACGGTGCCAGTGATCCATTTTGCTTCCTCCAAAGTCAGAAGATATACTGCATTGGCAACATCTTCCGGTGTTGTTAGTCGTTTATTCGGATTTCTGGATAATGCGTGACGCTTTATCGATTCATAACCCGGAATCATTTTTAAGGATTTGGTAAGAGTTACCCCCGCCTGTATACAATTGGCTTTAATACCCAAGGGTGCAAATTCTAAAGCCATATTCCGCGTCAATGCTTCCAAAGCCACTTTGGCTACCGAAACCGCCCCATAATTGGGTAATGCCCTAATATTTCCTTCACTGGTAAACGAAATGATACGGGTATCCTCTGCAAATACATTCGCATTGATCAAAGCCTTTGTCCAATCATACAAACTAAGCGCCATAGCCTCTAGCGTAATCTTAAAGTCCGTGTTCACCAAAGTTGATGCTTCATTGGAATGCATAGGTTTTAAGGTGCCTTTGGCCACACTATGCACCATGACTTTGATATGATGTCCTTGCGGTAATCGGTTTTGCAGGTCTATGATGGCGGCAGAACGTTTATCCGGATTAAAAGCATCCATATTCATGGAGATCAGATTTCTGTCCATATTTCTAATCTCATTGAACCCGGCATCAATTTCATCCATGTCCGATCGTCTATCTCTGTGTATTATGATAATATGATAGCCTTTTTGGGCCAACTTCTTGGCCGTGGCCAGTCCCAAGCCGGTACTACCCCCTAAAATCAAAGCCCAGACATTACTATTCTTTATTCTTTCTTCCATGATATCACCACTCAATTAACACCCGTTGTGCAGAAAATCCTGGGCCAAAACTTAAGATAAGTCCTTGCTCCCCAACCGGAATATCTTTATTTAAAAATCGCTCTAACACATACAAAACGGTGGCACTGCTCATATTACCGTATAATCGTAATACTTCACGGGTATCATCAATATTTTTACCTAATGCCCCAAATAGCGATTCTACCGTTTGTACAATTTTTTTACCTCCTGGATGAAAGATTAAATGGTCCACATCTTGTATAGCGGTGTTATATTTTTTAAGGAATGGATGCACAATATCCTCAAAATGATTGGAAATTGTTGTTGGTACTGCGGGATCAAGAATCATTTTTAATCCGTGGTTCGTTAAATCAAAACCCATCATATGTGTAGCATCCTTAAAATGATACATCTCTTCACCCACAATTTTTGGTCCCACTGCATTTTCTTCAGATGATAACAGAACACATGCCGCACCATCACCAAAAATAGCTGCGCTTACCATATTTGCCATGGAGTAATCATTAAGCTGAAATGTAGCGGTGGGACTTTCCACGGATACCAATGCTATACGCTTACCAGGGTTGGATTTCAGGAAATTATGTGCATAAATAAGACCGGAAACACCGGCAGCACAACCCATTTCCGTTACCGGCAACCGTACCACATCCTGACGCAGACCTAAGTCATTGATGAGATAGGCATCCAAGGACGGAATCATTATACCTGTACAACTTACCGTTATGATATAATCTAGCGAATCCGCTTGCCAATTACTTTTTTGCAAGGCATTTTTTAGCACATTTGCCCCCATGCGTTTTGCTTCACGCATATATATCTTATTCTTATCCTCAAATGATGTCGCTAAAAAAACGTCTTCCGGCGGCATTATAGAATAGCGTTTATCAACGGCCGCGCCTTCAAATATCTTGATTACCTTACGTGAAAAACGTTCTTCTTGACCACTTAACCATAGCTCAACCAAAGGCAATATATCCTTTGTCTCCCTAAAGTATTTGGGCAATTCCTTTGTAACACTTACAATTCTTGTATTATTCATAGCTATTCTTACCCTAATCTACTACTTCTTTTTTAAAATCCACAGATACCTAAAAGCCCATTTCCATTTTATATGGTGATGTGCGTTGGTAACCTGTGCCGCATAATTTTTAAGATCCTTCTTTTTAAATGCTCTTAGGATGGATAAGAGTCCGTCTTTTTTAGCGATATCCGTTTTAATAAAAAAGAAAGCATAAGCCTTGAACAAATAATACGCAAGGGCATTTCTATTTAAATCATTAATGACCACACCGATAGATGCAAGAGAAACAAACCTTTTTAACAAGCCAACAATGGCATCATCATTAAAATGATGAAAGGTCAACGTTGTCATTACAATATCAAATTGATCGGGTTCAAATTCATTGGACAAAATATCCTGCTCCAAATATGTTATCTCCGGAAAATTACCCGATTTTCTTCTAGCCAATTCCAAGCTTTGGGCATTGAGGTCTACCCCTACCAATTTTACATTTATATGATGCTTCCTAGCGGTTAAAGCGAGTTTTCTTAGCATGGTCCCCTCTGCACAGCCTATATCTAAAATCGTATACGATTCTTTTTTAAGTGTTCTAATGAGCTCTAAAACAGCATTTAAGGTAATAGCATACCCGCCCAGTACCTTATTTACACCATTAATATCGTTTAGTATAGGTTCTAAGGTTTCCGTAGTCCCCATGAACTGATCCATAATCTCAATTTCCTTACTTCTTTCTGAAAAATCTACCATTAATGTATAATGTTGCCATGAGTTTTTGAAATGATATAGTTAAGGGCACGGGGAGACTTTCCTATACTACGTATTCCTAAAGCAAGTAATTGATCATGCATGAGAACGGATTGTAATTTTCTGCCTGCCCAAATTCTTCGTCCAAAATTCTCTTTCCATGCCTTTATATAATTATTTTCTAATTGGGCCCTACCATAATTGGCATCCTTTAAATAAGCAAGAATGAGCTCGGCAACAATTTTTGCACCATGGATGGCCATAGCCATACCATTACCACACAAGGGATGTATTAAACCGGCCGTATCTCCACACATTAACATATGCCCTACAACCACTTCTTTCTTTGAAAACGAAATTTGGGCTATTGTCATGGGTCGCTTAAAAACTGGAGTTGCTTCTGCCAGGAACTGTTTTAAATATATATTTTCCGAAACGATATTTGTATTGAATTCACGTACACCTTTAAAGCGTTTAAAACTTTGATAGTTTGCCAAATAACAAAAATTGACATTACCTTGTTCCGTTCGTGACAAACCTGCATATCCCCCTTCAAAACTGTGAAGGCCAACCACATCTTCTGGAAAATTTTCCATTTCATAATGGCATTTTACGGCCAACCAGTTGTGTTTTGTTGAGCTAAAATGCCTGTTTAAATTTTTATCCAATAGAGATCGTTTACCATAAGCGCCAATAACCAAACCTGACCTGTATTCCTTATGGGTTGTGGACGTTATAAATTCCCCCTCTCTAAAAGTACATTGCACCACTTTTTCAAAATAGAATTGTACTCCCAAACTTTTTGCCCTAGTATATAAAAGGTTATCAAAAGAGTATCTACTTATTCCTAACCCTCCAAGATCCATTTGGGTTTCCACTAATTCCCCACTACTAGCAGAAAGCTGAAGCTTTGTTATATCCGCTGCTCCAATAGCACTCAATTCTACACCCAAACGTTCTAAATAGGGAACTACCTCTTTAGATACATACTCCCCACAAACCTTATGGTGCGGATATTCGATAGCTTCAAACACGGCAACATCAACACCTTCCATGGCTAAATGTATGGCAGAAGTCAAACCCGCCAATCCGCCACCTATGATAATTATTTCATGCTTTTTCACTTAGGGAAAGTTACATTAAAACAAAAGACCCTGCTATTTGCAGGGTCTTTTATTCGTATTAAAAAACAGAAAAGTGCTTATTAATTTGTTTGGGCCTTAGCTTCTTGCTTTAACTCCTCACTAGCTACAATGGCCAGTTCCACTCGTCTATTCTTTGCCTTTCCTTCTGAAGTAGTATTGTCTCCTACCGGTTGATTCTCTCCATACCATTTGGTATCAAATCTACTGGCGTCTATACCTTTTGCTATAAGATAATTGGTAACGGATTGTGCCCTTTGTTTGGACAGATTCATATTATACTCGTCTGCACCTGCACTATCCGTATGCCCTTCCACTAAAACATTGGATTTTGGATATTCCTTAAAAATATTGGCCAATTTATCCAAAGTGACGGCTGAAGTTCCCTGTACATTAGATTTATTGGTATCAAAATATACTCCTGCATCTTCATTAAAGGTAACATTGATACCTTCACCTACCCTTTTTACTTCTGCTCCGGGTATTTCTTCCTCTATTTTTTCCGCTTGACGGTCCATTCTATTTCCTATATATCCACCAGCTGCACCACCAATGGCCGCTCCCAATATAGCTCCTAGGGCCGTATTGTCTCCACTACCAACATTATTTCCTAAAACTCCACCAATAACGGCTCCACCCGTAGCCCCTATTACAGCGCCTTTTTGGGTTTTATTTGCGTTTTTTACCGTACTACAGCTCATTACCATTGCCAATGCAAGTATATAGCTGGTCTTACGTAATATCATTGTTTTCATATCTCTAATTTTTATTATTAAGTAGGTTATTATTTTTTACTGAATTCATAAACGACATTCACTGGTGTACCGTCTACCATAACATTGGATTTTAAAACCATTGCATAGTCGGTAAGGGTATCAATTGTTAAGCGATATCCTGCTCCACCTGAAATATCCTGATTCTTTTCGTTTATAAATTTAAATTGCAATTGACTGGTATAATTTTCTTCCCTTTCCACAACGGACCATCTAATATAACGATCACCACCATTACATAAGCTTGACGGACTGATTGTATACCTACCGGTACTATTATTGTCACGAAAGAACCACTCACTACCTTCTAAACAGATATCTTCAACATCATTAAAAAGTACAGCCTTAACATTTCCTGTATTTCCTTCAAAAGCAACATTATCCAACGTCCAAGTGCCGCTCAACAAATTCCTTTTAGCACGGGCATCTTTAGAAATGGAACAAGACGCTACCAATAAAACAATACTGAATAGCCAAATTAATTTCTTCATAAAATAAGTATTTAGGTTAAAATGTATATACGTTACATCTTACTTTTTGGATGGGTAAATTTTAAATTTACCGTAAGACCCTACAAAGGTGCTTCTTTACGAGCATATCTTTTGGCTCAATAAAAAAAGATGTTAACGGGTATCCTTAGTAAGCCATTAACTCTTGAAGTGCTATAGAAAATCTTGTTTTAGGTAGGTACTGTTCTTCCAAAGCCGCATTAAATGGAATAGGAGTTTCCAAACTACCTACCCTTTTAATGGGTCCGTCCAAATATTCAAAACAGTGCTCCATTACCAAAGAAGAAATATCACTGGCTATACCACCAAATAGGCTATCTTCCTGTAATACGATCAATTTACCCGTTTTTTTGACCGATTTATATACGGCGTCTATATCCAAAGGTTGTAAAGTGCGCAGATCCAGGACATCTGCGGTAGTAATGTTTAGTTTTTCCAAGGTTTCCAACGCCCAATGCACGCCGGCACCATAAGTAACAATGGTAATTGAACCACCCTCCTTGATCAAACTGGCTTTTCCAAACGGTAACGTGTAATAATCTTCAGGCACCTCTTGATAACTGCTTCTATATAACCCCTTGTGCTCAAAAAATAATACAGGATTTGGGTCTTCAATGGCCGTTGCCAACAAACCCTTTGCATCATAAGGAAAAGCCGGATAAACTACTTTTAGTCCGGGTGTTTTGGTAAACCATGCCTCATTGGTTTGCGAGTGAAAGGGGCCTGCTGCTACCCCTCCACCACATGGCATACGTATAACAACGTCTGCATGCTCTCCCCACCTATAATAACTTTTTGCCAAATAATTTACAATGGGGTTGAAACCTGTACTTGCAAAGTCTGCAAATTGCATTTCCATCACCGCTTTCATGCCGTTTATTGATAAGCCCATAGCAGCGGATACAATTGCAGATTCACAAATTGGAGTATTGCGTACCCGTTCTTTACCAAATTCATCAACAAAACCTTCTGTTATTTTAAAAACACCACCGTAATCCGCCACATCCTGACCCATAATGACCAATTGGTCAAATTTTACCATGGCCTGTCTCAAACCTTGGGATATGGCATCAATTAAACGTATATTATTAACTTTACTAAAAGGTTTAATTTTCTTAAATTCATAGCTTTTATATACTTCACTTAATTCTTTACTTTCACTGGGTATAATGGCGTCCTCTGAAAAGGCTTTTTGTAAATCTGTTTCTATTTTAGCTTGTATTTCTTCCTTATAGTCAGTAATCAATTCATTATTTAACACCTGTTGTGTCGTTAAGAATTCCGCATAATTCTCCAGGGGGTCTTTATCTGCCCAAGTATCCATGAGCTCCTGCGGCACATATTTGGTACCACTAGCTTCCTCATGGCCCCGCATACGAAAGGTCTTAAATTCCAGCAAAACCGGTCTTGGATGTTTGCGCATATCTTGGACCAAGGTCTTTACTTTACTAAATACTTCAAGAATATTGTTGCCATCTATAATATGGGCTTCCATACCATAGCCTTTTCCTTTATCTGCCAAATGTTGACAATTGTACTGTTCATTTGTAGGGGTAGATAGTCCGTAACCATTGTTTTCTATACAGAACAACACAGGCAAATTCCATACAGAAGCAACATTTAACGCTTCATGAAAATCACCTTCACTGGTCGCACCTTCTCCCGTAAATACAGCGGTTACCTTATTTTCATTACGTAGCTTATGAGCTAGTGCAATACCATCTGCCACACCTAGCTGGGGGCCCAAATGAGATATCATACCTATTATCCTATGTTCTTGGGAGCCAAAATGAAAACTTCTATCACGACCTTGGGTAAATCCACTTGCTTTACCCTGCCACTGGGCAAATAATCTGTACAAAGGTATTTTTCTAGTGGTAAAAACAGCTAAATTTCTATGCATAGGTAATATGTACTCATCATCATTAAGTGCACTGGTTACCCCTACGGATATCGCTTCTTGGCCTATACCACTGAACCATTTTGAAATTTTACCCTGTCGTAAAAGAATCAACATTTTCTCTTCTATCATCCGTGGTAAAAGCATTGATTTAAAGAGTTTTACCTGGGTTTCTTCATCAACTTTAAATTGTTTATAGTCCATTAAATGGTATTATAACGAGATTAAAATATAAATGTAACAAAAATGCCTACAGCAACTATCATTTATAACACAGCTTATAAATCGGCAATTATTATTAATTTTACATAAATATCATAAAATTATGAGCTTGGTACCTAGTGTTGATTTATCGGATTTTCTTTCGGAGGACCCAAAAAGAAAACAAAAATTTATAAATGAGATCGGTAAGGCATTTGAAGAAATTGGCTTTGTAGCATTAAGCGGTCATTTTCTATCGGATGAATTGGTTGACTCTTTATATGAAGAAATTAAAAAGTTCTTTAATCTACCCCAGGAGGTAAAGGACTCCTATGAAATTGAAGGTATTGGTGGCCAACGGGGTTATACCTCTTTTGGTAAAGAACATGCAAAAGGTAGAAAAGAAGGAGATCTAAAAGAATTTTGGCATTTTGGACAATACGTAGAAAACAATCCTAAATTGGAAGAGGAATATCCTGACAATGTTCTTGTCAAGGAACTTCCAAAATTTAATGAAGTGGGCAAGGAAACCTACAAAATGTTGGAAAAAACCGCAAAGTATGTACTGCGCGCCCTTGCTTTACATCTAAATTTGGATGAATATTATTTTGATGATTTTATTAAAAATGGAAATTCCATTTTACGCCCCATACACTACCCTCCCATTACCACAGAGCCTAAGAATGCCGTAAGAGCTGCGGCACATGGTGATATAAATCTGATTACCCTTCTAATGGGCGCCCATGGCAAAGGTCTTCAAGTAAAGAACCATGAGGGAGAATGGGTAGATGCCATTGCAAAACCGGACGAATTAATGATAAACGTGGGCGATATGCTATCTAGATTAACCAATAATAGATTGTTATCTACCATTCACCAAGTTGTGAACCCACCCAAAGAACTTTGGGGAACTTCTAGATACTCCGTGCCTTTCTTTATGCATCCGGTCAGTGAAATGCCCTTAAACTGTTTAGACAATTGTGTTGATGAAGAACATCCTAAATTATATACAGATATTACTGCGGGCGAATTTTTACATGAGCGTTTGATTGAATTAGGGTTGATAAAGAAGTAACCATGGATTTACAAGACCAGCTAAAAAATCTTTTTCCTGACCACGAACCTCAAGATTCCCCTGAAGACAAAGAGCCTAAGGAACATATTTGGATGCAGGATGAGCCTATCATATGTAAATACGAAAAACGAAAAGGTAAACCAATTACCATTTTGGAAGGATATACCGGTGCAACGGAAGATTTTAAGAAATTAGCCAAGGATATTAAGAAAACCCTTAGTGTTGGCGGAAGTTTTAAGGATGATAAGATTATTATTCAAGGGGATTACAGGGCAAAAATAATGGATATGCTAAAGGAAAAAGGATTTAAGGTAAAACGAGTTGGTGGTTAATTTTGAATCCGAAATAGCCCTTTAATTAATTTGTTTTGTGTTAAATTATTTTATAGCATTGTTATAAGTCTTATTTTTAATGTTCACCAAACTAAATCAAAATCTGGCATGAGTTCTGTTTTACATATTACCAATGGCGATATTTTTACGCAACGACTCCAAAAATTGGATTTAAAAGGAGATGTCATTACCTGGCGCGAAATGTTGTGCGAAGGCAAGACATTACCTACCGTAGGAACTGAAAACTTCTGGAAAACCAGGTTTGAATTCCTTCATAAAAACTATAAGGTTTCAAAGTCATGGTTTATAGAAAAAACCCTAAAGGAATATAGATCACTTTGTAGTCATAAACAACAAGACCAAATAGTATTGTGGTTTGAGTATGACCTGTATTGCCAAGTTAATATGTTGGCCGTGATCAGTTGGTTGCTTACCCATCGTAAATATGCGGAAATTTCCTTGGTCTGTTGTGGCAAGGAGGATGAGACCGATACCATGTATAGCCTTAACGACCTTACCGATCAACAGTTATTAAGTTTATATAGGAAGAAAAAAATATTGACTCAGGACGATACCGAATATGCTGATTATGTCTGGCAGTTATATTGTAGCAATAACCCTATTCGATTAGAGAATTTAACCGATTTTAACGATTATCAATTTGATTATCTTGGTGATGCCATAAAATCGCACTTAAAAAGATTTCCAAGTATAGTTAATGGGCTAAACGATATGGAAAATACCATATTAAGACTAGCCTTGGACCAAAAACCGAAGTCTAAAAAAGAATTTATGCGCGTTCTTCTCAACAACCAAGGAAATCTTGGTTTTGCAGATACTCAATATGATCGCGCCATTACTAGGTTAAAACCATTGATCAGTAATTTAAATCCGGTTAGATTATCTAAAAAAGGAAAAGAAATTCTAGAAGGCAAGACAAGTTATTACTCTTGTATACAGGACAATGACGTTTACTTAGGCGGCGCGCTTAAATATAATTTCCTTTACAATACCAATGCGAATAGAATTTTAAAATTATAGCATGCAATTAAGGCCTGCTGAGCTGATCATCAATGATGACGGCAGCATATATCACTTAAACCTACTCCCGGAAGATATTGCCACTACCATAATAACCGTAGGTGATCCCGATCGGGTGCACCAAGTTTCCAACTATTTTGATCACATTGAACTAAAGAAGGGAAAACGGGAATTTATAACCCATACCGGAACTAAGAACGGAAAAAGAATATCCGTCATATCTACAGGTATAGGTACGGATAATATCGACATTGTCCTGAATGAATTGGATGCACTTGTAAATATTGATTTTTCCACAAGAACGCTCAAACCTAGCCATACCCCACTAAATATTATAAGAATTGGCACCAGTGGCGCCATACAACCCGATATTCCCGTTGATTCGTTTTTAATCAGTGAATATGCTATTGGTTTTGACGGACTCCTCCATTTTTATGAACATGAAGATACCGGGTATACCGATTTGGAAAACTCTTTTATAGGTCATTGCCATTGGAATGCGAACAAAGCGCGACCTTATGTTATTAAATATGCGGAAAATTTAGCGAAAATATTTAATGATAATCGTATACGATTAGGATTTACAGCAACAAATACAGGGTTCTACGGTCCTCAACATCGTCAATTAAGGCTTAAACCAAGTCAGATGGAACTCATGGAGAAATTATCCTCATTTACCTATAATGAATTACGGCTTACAAACCTGGAAATGGAAACTTCAGGTATTTATGCCCTAGCTCACTTATTGGGACACCATGCCGTATCCTTAAATTGTATTTTAGCCAATAGGGCAACTGGTGAATTTTCCAAAACACCTACCAAATCTGTAGATGAGTTAATAAAATTTTGCTTAGGGCGTATTAGTTAACGCATATTTAAAATTTTCTATCGCCTGACTTGTTATTTTTGTGCTTATGAAAAATAAAAATTTGAAGCATAGAGATATTAATTGGCTTTATTTTAATGAGCGTGTTTTATTGGAGGCTGCCAATAAGACTACACCCCTACTGGAAAGACTAAAATTTCTTGCCATTTTCTCTTCGAATTTAGATGAGTATTTTAAAGTCAGAATTTCTGGTTTAAGGCAAATAAGGCAATTGGATAAAAAATTGCGAAAAAAATTAATGCTCAAGGCTAATAACACCCTCAAGCATATTTTAAAAACCATTGAGCAGCAACAGATCACCTTCGGTAAAATCATAGAGGCCACCTTGAACGAGTTGGAAGAGCATCACATCTTCATTAAGAATACGCAGGAATTTGATGAAACCCAGCAGTTATATCTAAAAAATTTATTCAAAACCTCTATACATAAACATTGTAAGATATTTGATAATTCTGAAGACGTAGCACTTATAGACGGTGCCTTGTATCTTGTTGCTCTCCATGAAAACAACCAGTATAGCTTAGTCCAAATTCCTACAGATGCTAAAGAACGGTTTTTGGAATTACCCGGGGAAAAACATCAGTATTGCTATTTAGATGATGTAGTACGACTTAATATGGACATGCTATTTCCACAGGAAAAAATAATACAGTGCTATTCCATAAAACTATCACGAGATGCGGAGTTATATCTTGAGGATGATTACACAGATGCTGCACTGGTAGAGAAAATATATAATTCCCTTGACAAAAGGGAAACCGGGCAGGCTACGCGCTTATTGTACGATAGCACCATGCCAGAAACACTCCTTAACCAGTTAAAAAGCGATTTAAACCTAGGAGAGGCTGATTTATCCCCTGGAGGTACTTACCATAACTTATCGGATTTCTTTGATTTTCCACGACCAAATGGTACCGAACATTTGAAATATGAGCCAAAACCTGCGTTAGCGCATCCTGTTTTATCCATAACAAAGGATATATTCAGTAGCATATCCAAAAAAGACCAATTGGTACATTTTCCGTACCAAAATTTCAATATTATTGAACAATTCTTGGAAAGTGCGGCCAAAGACCCTCAGGTAACTGCAATTAAAATGACAATTTATCGTATTGCAGAAAAATCGGCTTTGGCCAATGCCCTACTAAAAGCATTGGACAACAAGAAGGAAGTTACCTTGTTCGTAGAAGCACAAGCCCGCTTTGATGAGGCAAACAATATTAAATGGGGAAGAAAATTCGAGGAAAAAGGAGCTAAAGTTATATTTAGCATCCCACAAGTAAAAGTGCATTCTAAAATTGCCATGGTTTTTAGAAAAGAGGATGATAAAATAAAGCGATACGCATACATTGGTACCGGTAATTTCAATGCCAAAACTGCAACTATATATTGTGACCACGGACTTTTTACCGCACATAAAAAAATTACAAAGGATTTAAAACAAGTATTTTCAGTCTTAGAAAGAAAACTGATTATTCCTAAATTAAAACGATTACTGGTCTCCCCTTTTACCACACGCATTACTTTTTTAAATCTCATACAAAATGAAATTGATGCCGCAAAAAATGGAAAACATGCTGCCATAACCGCTAAAATGAACAGTTTAGAAGATGCCGACATGATCAATGCGCTATACAGAGCGGTTAATGCCGGTGTGGAGGTAAGACTTATCGTAAGGGGGTTTTGCTGTTACTTAAAGGCCAGCGGGGACCCTAACGCACCTATGAAGAAGAATATATTGATAACAAGTATTATTGATCGTTATTTGGAACACGGTAGAATTTATCTTTTTGAAAACGGCGGAGACGAACTAATGTATGTGGGTTCTGCAGATTGGATGACCAGAAATTTAGACCGCAGGATAGAAGTACTCACCCCTATTCTGGATAAAGACATTTTTAATGAACTAAAACATATTTTAACTTTACAACTAAACGATAATCAGAAAGCAAGAATTTTGGATATTGAAAATTCCAACACTAAAATAGTTGCAAAAGGCAATCAAGAAGAAATACGTTCACAATATGCCATTTATGATTATCTAAAAAATAAATTAAATGAAAACCGTTAGGATTATAGGGGTTCCCGAACATTTTAACTTTCCATGGCATTTGGCCATTGATGAAGGTGCTTTTGAGGAAAGAGGTATTGCTTTAGAATGGACAGATGTACCTGAGGGTACCGGTAAAATGTGCAATTTATTAAAGGAAGAAAAAGCAGATTTGGCCATTATTCTAACGGAAGGTATAGTTAAGAGCATTACGGAAGGAAATACTACAAAAATTATTCAAGAATACATTGCATCTCCATTATTATGGGGCATACATGTAGACGTCAATAGCAATTTTAAAAAACTGGCCGAACTTGAAAACACTACCGCTGCCATTAGCAGATTTGGTAGCGGAAGTCATTTAATGGCCTATGTACACGCCAAGCAAATGGGGTGGAATCTAGAAGATTTAAAATTCAATACCATAAATAATCTAGAAGGTGCCGTTCAAGCCCTTACTACGGGAAATGCAGATTATTTTATGTGGGAACATTTTACCACAAAACCTTTAGTAGATGCCGGTATTTTTAGACATTTAGGAGATTGCCCTACCCCTTGGCCCTGTTTTGTCCTTGCTGGAACCGATTCCTTTATTGCAGAAAACAACCATGTAATAGGTCATATAAGGGAAATAATCAACGCCTACACCCTAGAATTTAAACAAATACCAAGTATTGACCGTACCTTGGCCAATAGGTACCAGCAAAAACTAGCGGATATACAGGAATGGATGCAATTAACTCAATGGAGCCAAAAGCAACTACCCAAACATACTTTGCTAAAGGTACAGGAAACCCTACTTGAATTAAATTTAATAGACCAAAGAATTTCAGCCGATAAAATCCTGATGTAAATTAAATTGACGCTAAGCTAAAATGTTTTTGTATAAGCTGTTTAAACGTATCATCAGACAATGGTTTCTGTGAGAAGTCCGCAATATAAGGATTGGTTATAGCACGGTCCTTATCCTCTTGATTATCACTGATGGTAACCAATACAATAGTAATTTGTTCCTTTAATTTTTTAGGGACCATTTCTTCATATGCTTCCATAAATTGCCAGCCGTCCATGATAGGCATTCTAAGATCCAGCATGACCATACAGGGCAATTCCAATTCTTCCTGACCTTTACCTAAAATAAAATCCAGTGCCTCTTGGCCATTTAATGCTGAGTTTAGATTTACATCCAAATCAAGCTTATTGATGAATATGGAATGAAGAAAGTTACTTGCCTCATCATCATCTACCAATAAAATACTGTTTAATCTGTCTAAATTTTTCATAGCGAGTTAATGTTAGTTAATGTTTATCCTGTTGAACAGGTTGGTATTCTTAAAGTTAACAAAATTTTTTATTAAATAACTTACCAAATAATAGATTTATTGCCTAAAGCGGTCAAAATTTTATTACAATGCGAAAAATGCTGGTTTCCAAACCAATACCCCCTGTTAGCACTCAATGGGGAAGGATGTCCTGAAGTTAGAATATGATGAACATGTTTATCAATTAATTTGATTTTTTTCTTGGCAAATCCGCCCCAAAGCATAAAAACGACATCTTTTTTTTGACTTGACAATTTTTTTATGACCGCATCGGTAAATTTTTCCCAGCCTTTTTTCTGATGACTGCCCGGCTCATGCTCCCTGACCGTTAATGTTGCATTTAACAATAGTACACCTTGCGCTGCCCATCTTTCCAAATTTCCGCTTATAGGATATGGTGCACCGGTATCGGTTTCCACTTTCTTAAAAATGTTTATTAAGGAAGGTGGATGTTTTACTCCATCATTTACTGAAAAACAAAATCCGTTTGCTTGATTGGGGCCATGATATGGGTCTTGCCCAATTATGACCACCTTTACGTCAGTAAAACTACTTTTTTCAAAAGCGGCAAAAATAGTATCATAAGCCGGATAACAGATATGTTCACGATATTCTTGCTCTACAAAGGAAGTTAGTTGACTAAAATATTCTTTATCAAACTCCTCTTTCAATAGTTGTGACCAACTGGGATGCATGTTTTCAACCATATTTGCTTGGCATAGATTTAATTTTACAAATTTACCTAAATGTTAAGCATTTAAAGAAAGTTTCCTAAGTACTTGCGGATATTATTCCAGCTAAATAGTTAGACGGTCTAACACTTATTACAAAACTCACATCCGCTTTCGCCTTAATTTCAGATATCGCCACCAATGCGTACCTTTGCCTCTTATTATCATATCTCGTGGCCAATATACATTCCAAAACATTACAAGATCTAGAATTTCCATCCATCTTAACGCAAATTGCAGCACGTTGCCATACTGAATTGGGTAAGGAAGCAGCGTTAAAAATCGCTCCTTTTTTAACGGAAGAGGTCATTAGGATAGAACTTGGAAAAACGGCAGAATACCTCTCCTCCATGGTAAGTGAAAACCGTATACCAAATCATGGGTTTGACAGTATCAACGCAGATCTTAAATTGCTGCACATAGAAAACACCATTTTGGAACTTCAGGGGTTTAAGCGCATTTCAAGTATTTGTACCACGGTAGGCCAACATCAGAAATTTTTTAAGAAGTTTAAGGAATATTATCCTTTGTTCCATGATTTCACATTAAGGCTTGAGCCCAATACGGAAATACCGATCTTGATCAATAATGTCATAGACCGTTTTGGCGAGGTAAAGGACAATGCATCGGACAATTTGCAAATCATTAGAAGGCAAATTAACCAAGTAAGGGGCAAGATCAGCCAAAGTTTTGGTGCGGCATTGTCAACGTATCAATCTTCCGATTACTTAGACGAGATAAAAGAAAGTGTGGTGGAGAACCGTAGAGTTCTTGCCGTAAAGGCCATGTACCGTAAAAAAATAAAGGGTGCGGTTATGGGCACCTCCAAGACCGGAAGTATTGTCTATATTGAACCTGAGACCGTTTTAAAATATAGTAGGGAACTCAATAATTTGGAATACGAGGAAAAAGAAGAGGTACAACGTATTTTAAAAGAGTTAACGAATCAAATTAGGCCATTTAGAGCACTGTTGAGCGATTATCAAGATTTTCTGACCCAAGTAGACGTCATAGCCGCAAAAGCAAAGCACGCAGAGGATATCAATGCTATAATGCCTATAATCAACAACAATGATAGATTGTTTTTAAGGGATGCCTATCACCCTCTCCTATATTTAAGCAATAAACGTAAAGGGGAAAAAACTTTTCCACAGACCATAGAACTCCATCAAGAAAATAGAATCATTGTTATTTCGGGTCCTAACGCGGGGGGTAAAAGTATTACGTTAAAAACCATAGGATTACTGCAGGTCATGCTCCAAAGCGGAATGCTGATTCCTGTACACGAGCGTAGCGAAGTATGCTTTTTCAAAAAAATACTGACCGATATTGGTGACAACCAAAGTATTGAAAATCATTTAAGTACATACAGTTACCGGTTGAAGAACATGAACCAATTCTTAAAACGTTGTGATGATAACACCTTGTTTTTGATAGATGAGTTTGGTACGGGGAGCGACCCAGAATTGGGAGGTGCATTGGCCGAAGCATTTTTAGAGGTTTTTTACGAGCGAGGCTCATATGGCGTAATAACCACCCATTATGCCAATTTAAAGGCTTTAGCCAATGAGCTACCACATGTAACCAATGCCAATATGCTTTTTGATGGACGAACCCTTGAACCCACCTTTCAACTTATCCTAGGGCAAGCAGGTAGTTCATTTACTTTTGAGGTGGCCCAAAAGAACGGGATTCCCTATTCCTTGATCAACAAGGCCAAAAAGAAGATAGAGCGTGGTAAAGTTAGGTTTGATGCCACTATTGCCAAACTACAAAAAGAGCGGAATAAAATGGCCCAAACGGGCTCTAGGCTCAAAGAAGAGGAAATTAAGGCACGTGAAGAAAATGAACGCTTGGAAAAGCTGAATGCCAAAATCAAAAGCAAATTAGAAAACTATCAAGAACTGTATGACCATGATCAACGCATGATACAGTTGGGCAATAAGGTGAATATTGCTGCGGATAAATACTTTGTGGACAATAAAAAGCGACAGTTGGTATCTGAGCTATTGCGCATTGTAGAAACCGAAAATAGCAAGCGTAAGAAAAAAACGGCAAACGAAGCGAAAGCTGCCCGTGCCAAGAAAGCAAAAGTAGCCCAGGAAGTACAAAAAGAGGTCAAGGTCATACGCGAAAAGAAAAAAGTAGCGAAGAAAAAGGCCATAGCAAAAGAAAAAAACAAACCGAAACCGGTTTTCAAAATTGGTGATCGTGTACGTATGTTAGATGGCAAGTCCGTAGGGTCAATTGATTCCCTGGAAAAAGGTAAAGCCATAGTCAACTATGGTATTTTTACGACCAATGTTAGTGTTGACCAATTGGAATTGGTAGAGCGAAAGAAATAACACCTTAATAATTTAATTATCAATTAGTTGTATTAAATCGTATACGATTTTAACTTTCCAATTATAGTTTACAAGAAGGCTCTATGATGTAATTTATTTTAAAATTAGTACCATAGCAATATAGATTTATTTACTTCCGCTTTAGATAGCTTTTATTAGGAGGTAAGATGAAGTAATTTGAAACTCATTTGCTATAAATAAACAGCTACCAACCTTCGTATGATTAAAAGAACCTTTCTAAAAAAAACAACCGGCATCAAGTTGTTGAACCTAACTTGAGCGGCCAGCTGCCATTCCAAACTAGAATATATTTTAATTACAAGACCTAGACCTTAGCCATATTCTAAATCCATCTAAAATTCCATCATTGGTAATTTCAAAGCACTTTTGCGAACTTATATACCCATAACTTTTGGTATCTCCGAATTTGGTCCACACAAAGGCATCTTGAAATTGAAACTCTACTTTAACATCGTGTGCTCCATTTGGCGGACTCTTAACCGACCTTTGCCCATTATTAACAGTATAATACCCTCCTATTTTTGTGTTGTTACCATCTTTCTCTTTGTAGATAAATCTAAATCTAACATCAAAAATGGAGTTGTTATCAACATCTAAGCTTTCATGGTCGTAACCGTATGTATTACAAGACTCAAGTCTATAATCTGTATTATACCCCATTTTTGCGATACTGTTATCCTTTAAATATTTAATAGTATATGCAATTGGCGCTCCTGGGTTTTCCCTGCTATACAAAGCACCTTCAGAAATTACATAGTTTAATCCGCCCGAGGATGCTACATCACTACCCGTAATTACTTTTGAAGCTATTTCTGCGTTACCACCTATGGTAACTACGTTTATGGTGGATTTTTCTAAAATTGACTTGTATTTAGCTTCTACCGAGGCATCAACATCTTTACCTATACTGGCATACTCTAATGCAGCATCTAGCTCTACACTGGTCTCCGTACTAGTGGTTTCCATACGTACCATAATTATTCTACCATATTGTACAGAACTTACATACGCTGGTGGCGTACTCGAGTTCATTTCAGATTGCACTTTTGCCAAATCTACTTGGGTACCAAATACAGAAGCTGGGGTTTCTGGTGTTTCCATAACAATTTCATAGAATACTTGTCTGTAAAGAATTGCTGCCACCCTTTTCTCTGTTGTAGTGTCGTAACTAAATTGAGATTCAAACGAAGAACCAGATGCCCATTCTACACCAACTCCCAGATCTAAACTCATTTGCTGGGAGGAATACGCTGTGGTAGATTCATAAAAGGCATTAGAGGCTATTTCGTAGCCTTGAGGGGCTATTTCTTGATTCCAATACTCTAAGCCTTCATCAATACCGGTCTGCACATTGGTAAATGTTGGGTTGTCCACTGTAATGGTCCCGTTCTCCCCTATTCCGGGAAGATCTAATCGTAGTTTCATTGGTGCTCTTTGAATTTGTAAAGGAAGCGGTGCACCATCTAACATTTCCGTGTTTCCTATCACCAACGCACCTGGATAAACCACACCAAGGGTGGGATCAAAAATAGCTACATCTTCAAAATTTGAACGAATACTGTAATCGCTAGTTCTGCACTCTTCTACCGTACCTTGGTTAGTTCTTTTAACAGGATTGCCCTCATTAACTGTTTTACCTACATTGGTCTGAACGTTTAAAAGGCTACTGGGATCATAAGATAGCTTTGTTAAGTAAGCATTAATACTGTCCGCTTTTGCACCTGAGACAGCCTCGTTCTTTAAAATAGGTTCTATATCGTCTTTCCCACAAGATGTAATTAGCAAACAGAAGAAGAATAGGCAGAGTTCATTGGTAACATTTAGTTTTCGGAAGATTGTTTTTGTTTTCATAATTTTTTCGGTTTTAGAGATTCAACAATCTAAAACTACTTGCTAATCAGTCATTTATATCATTTTGTCCATAGACAAAACATAGACAAGTTTGGTATTAGCCCTTAAAATTCAATATGGACAAGAGTAATTTTATATTTATAAATTTGATATTAAATATTTGATTATCAGTATTTTAAATTTAATTTTCTAATATTTCAATACTTGTACAGCATGGACAAAGTATGGACAAGCGCTTTTTTAGATTATAACAATCAATAATTGAACACATTTATAATTTATCTTAGTGGAAACCAAGCAATTCACCCTTATGAAAGTTTTATATTTCTTTCTTTCAACATTCATATGCTATATATTTCCGGTACTGGCCCAAGAACAGAAAAAAGTAGATAGTTTATTAAAGGAATACCATAATACTACGGCCATAGCAGATAAAGTTGATGTGCTAGATGATTTAATTGACATGTACGTCTATACACAACCTAATGAAGCTAAAAAGTATATTGATGAAATGCTTGCGATATCCGAAAAAGCACATTACAAACATGGTCTATTAAGGGTTGAGTTTTGCTTAGGTCATTATTACTCTACTTTAGGACAAATGAATCTTGGGGTAAAATATTACAGAAATGCTTTAAAACTCTCTTATGAACAAAATGATGATACATTCTTAGCAACACTTCTTAAAAATCTTGCGGTATATGAAGAACATCTCGGAAACCATGGAAAAGCCATTGCGCTTATGGACTCTTCTGCTACCTATCAATTGAGCTATGGCGATTATGTGCGCTATGGTTCCGCTATGAATCTTATCGGTTTTAATTATTATGAAATGGGCAACTTTCCCAAAGCCATGGATTATTATAACAAGGCCTTACGGACAATGGACACTATTGATATTAAAACCTATCATAAAGCAGATACGCATAGGAACGTTGGGTATTTACAAACAGTTCAAGAACGTTATGACGATGCTTTACATTCTTTTCAGTTAGCGATGGAGGTTTATGAAGCTACAGATGATCATTTATACCAAGCTACCACGCTGCTAGATATAGGAGATGTTTATGCCAGTAAAGAAGATAACCTAAAGGCAATAACGTTTTATAATAAAGGCCTGCATCTAGGACAAACCTATTCCTTCCCTACAGTAGAAGTCTACGCTTATAGCGGATTAGGTAATGCATATAAAAAATTAGGCGACTTAGGCAAGGCAATTCCCTATTTAAATAAATGTTTAACCACAGAATTGGCAGAAGTGTCTCAAATAAACCGCATTACCTATAACTATAACTTAGGTAATGCGTACACACTAAACAATGAATTAAACAAAGCATTAAAACACTTAAACAAGGCTGTTTATTTAAGTGACTCTCTTAATATTTCCAAAAAACTTAAAGAAGCACTTTTCTACAGGAGCAAACTCTATGAGAAAAAAGGCGAGTTGCGTAAAGCTTTAACAGACTTAAAGCGCTCAACGACTATAAATGATAGCATTTTTTCTTTAGAAAAAGCAAAGCAAGTAAACAAACTACAGACACTATATGAAACCGAGAAAAAAGAGGCTGAGATTGCGGTGCAGCAAGAGGAAATTAAAACATTACATGAAAAAGCAAAAGTATATAAGCTTACCAAAGGACTTTACGCAGGTGGTATGTTTACTTTTGTCGCCGTTTCTGGCCTTTTATATTTTGGATTTAAACAACGAATGAAAAAGAATAAAATAGCTAGGGAAAAACAAGAAGCCATTTACAAACAAGAGATTGAACATAAGAAGAAAGAACTGGCCAGCCAAACCCTGCATTTGGTACAAAAAAGTACTTTTTTACAGGAATTGAAGGTCAATTTAGAAAAGTTAAGGAATTCACCAGATAAATTTAAGGTTGAGTTTAGGCGGATTGTCATGCTCCTAAAAAAACAAAGTGCAGAAGACAAAGATTGGGAAGTGTTTAAAACCTACTTCTCCGAAGTGCACAATGATTTTGACCAAAAGCTAAAGACTATTTATCCAGATATTTCTGAAAAAGAAATTAGGTTGGCTGCGTTTTTACGAATGAACTTAACTACTAAAGAAATAGCTGCCACCCTTAATGTTCTTCCCGATAGCATTTTAAAATCTAAATATCGATTAAAGAAAAAACTAGCGTTAAAAAAACAAACAGATTTATCTTCCTTTTTAAGCTCCATATAGTTTAAATGTTTTCTTTGTGATTATCTTTGTGAAGTGAATTTGACTAAAAAAATAATCTTGTTTGATGGTGTTTGCAACCTATGCAATGGCACGGTACAATTTGTTATAAAACATGACCATGATGATGCTTTTAGATTTGCCGCATTACAAGACCCCGTTGGACAACAACTAGTACAAGAACGTAATATTGACACCGAATTAATAGATTCTATAATTCTTATAGACCCAGGTGTTGCTTTTTACACCAAATCTGACGCTGCGTTAGAGATTGGCAAGCATTTGAAAGGATATCGAACTATTTCAAAAATATTATTACTGATTCCCAGTACATTACGAAATATCGTATACGATTTTATAGCCCAAAATAGATATAAATGGTATGGTAAAAAGGACGAATGTATGATACCAACCAAGGAAACCAAGAAGAAATTCCTATAGTAAATTACCACATCATCAAATTGAAACAAAATTTTACTAACCCAAAGAACAATAGTTTTATCCCTATCCCCTTTACTTGAGGTGCAAACCACTGAAATGAATTATATTATCGCCATTATACATTCAAGTAATGAGCGAAATCAAAAGAAAACGATATAGAAAGAAAAGGTATCTCATACCCGTTACAATTATTGCAGTGTTGATACTTTTCCGTATTGCCCTACCCTATTTAGTAAAGGATTACGTAAACGGGGTACTTGCAGATATACCAGGCTATTATGGTCAGGTCCAAGATATAGACTTATCGTTAATTCGTGGGGCATATACTATAGATAGTATGTATCTAAACAAGGTAAATGCAAATTCCAATGTGCCGTTTCTTGATTTTAAAAAAACCGATATTTCCATTGAATGGAAATCTTTGATTCATGGAAAAATTGTAAGTGAAATCATTATGACCGAACCCACGGTTATCTATGTTTTTGAAGACCAGCAACAAGATACCACCCAGACCGATACCGAAGATTGGTCCAAGGCACTTACAGATTTAGTCCCTATAGATATTAATAAATTGACCGTTAAACAAGGTAAATTCGCTTTTTTGCAATTACAGGCAGACCCCAATATAGACCTTAACCTATCCAACGTAAATTTATCGGCCTCTAACCTCAGGAATGTTGTAGAAAAAACTAGGACATTACCATCTAATATTTATGCCACGGCAGTATCTATAGGCAATGGTAATGTAGTGCTTAAGGGCGATATGAACTTAGTCAAGGAGATTCCTGATATGGACATCACCTTTAGTCTAGAAAAAGCGAATGCAAAGGCTCTTAACGATTTTACAAACCACTACGCAGGTATCGATTTCGATGAAGGTTCTTTTGATTTATTTGGGGAAATAGCCATTGCCGATGGGTATTTAAAAGGGTCGTTTAAGCCTATTTTAAGAAATGCCAAATTGATTGGAAAAGATGACGGGTTCCTAAAAACGTTGTGGGAAGGCTTTGTTGGTTTTTTTAAATTTGTGCTCAAGAATCATAAGCAGGATACTTTGGCTACAAAAATACCTGTAGAAGGTGACCTTAACAAAGCCAAAACAAAACTGATCCCCACCATAACCGGTATTTTTAAAAATGCATGGATAAGAGCTTACAAGGGTGTTATAGATGATGATTTAAATTTTAAGGATGCCACTGAGGGTGCAGATGCCTTGGAAAGTCAGAAATCCAACTAGGACATCGTGATAAATTACTTAATAATAGAACATTTCAACATAGTACTAACCTAATTACTTGTTGCCTGTCAATATAACCAAAGTACGTTAACACATGTTTCTTCATGAACAATAAAATAAAGAAAATCGCCATAATTGGTCATATAGCAAAAGGTACTGTATATATGGTTACAGGCGTTTTGGCGCTCTTTTCCGCTTTTAATATGGGAGGACAAAAAGCGGGCAAAAGGCAAGTGATCGATTATCTAGAAAACCAGCCCTTTGGAACGGTAATCATATTGGTCTTAGGATTGGGATTACTATGTTTTGCTCTTTGGAGGTTTATTGAGAGTATTTATGACCCTAATCAAATTGGCACGGATAAAAAAGCTTTAGGGAAACGTTTTGGATTTTTATTAAGCGGAATACTTTATGCTTCCATAGGCATTTTTGCAATTTTAGACGCTTTTAACGTAACATCCATTGCCAATAATGGAAGTGGGAATACGAGTTTACAAAACGGTATGCTTAGTGCAATAATCTTTATTTGTATTGGAGTAGGATTAGCAATTAAGGGGATTTTTCAATTTATGAAAATAAAAAAAGGAGAGGTACTTAAAAAGTTTAATCTCAAAAGTATTACCACTACCTGTAAACGTAACATCGTAAAACGCATTGGTTATGCCGGACTCCTCTCTAGAGGTTTAGTGACCCTGATCATAGCCTATTTTTTTCTTGCTGCAGGCTTTAATCTAAATGGGAATAGCTCTAATACCGTTAAAGGAAGCGCACAAGCTTTTTCCTTTATCCAAGAGCAGGTTTACGGACACTGGTTGTTAGGCATCGTTGCCATAGGACTAATTTCCTATGGCATTTATATGTTTACCATGGCGGCATATCGTAAATTCAATACTTGATCAATAATCAAGATGAATAAGGTTGATTATATACCGATTGCTATTTTTTATAGTTGTCGTCCCAATTTTTCACTTTTGGTGTATTCAATTTATCAACGGATTTGGCTACCATCATGGATACTGTGGCATCTCCCGAAACATTTACTACGGTTCGGCACATATCCAATGGTCTGTCCACCGCAAAAATTAAGGCCAGACCAGCTTCTGGAATACCCGCCTGGGCCAAAACAATGACCAACATTACCATTCCCGCTCCCGGTACCGCCGCACTACCTATAGAGGCCAAGGTAGCGGTAACGATTATTCCTAATTGTGCGGTAAGGCTTAAATCCATTCCAAAGGCTTGGGCTATAAAAACCGCAGCAACCGCTTGATAAAGACTAGTACCATCCATATTGATCGTAGCACCTATAGGTAGAACAAAACTGGTAACTTCTTCATCTACCCCTAAATGCTCCTCTACCCGCTCCATCGTTACAGGAAGCGTGGCTGCGCTTGAACTAGTCGAGAACGCCAATAACTGGGCAGGAGACATCCCTTTCATAAAGGTATTTGGGGAGGTTTTGGTAAAGACCCATACCATAATCAAGTAAACGCCCAACATTAGTGCTAGCCCCAACACCACACATAAGGCATACCATGCTAAAGCTTTGAACAAGTCCAAACTTGGAGACTCCACTATTAATGCCGCTAACAATGCAAATACCCCAAAAGGTGCCGCAAGCATTATCAAGTCGATCAACTTTAGAATCACTTCATTGAATCCATCAAAAAATTTCTTAACAGGTGCGGCCTGTTCTTCAGGTATTAATATTAGACCTATACCAAAAAATATAGCGAAAAATATAACTTGAAGCATGTTTCCGTTATCGGATGCCGCTTTAAATATATTACTGGGCACCAAGTCTTCCAAGGCCTGTAACGGGCCAGCTTCTTTTTGCTTGTCTGCCTTAGTTTTAATGGCATCGGCATCGCCTTTATAATTTTCTACCAATTCTAAACGGGTTTCTTCACTGATGGAGGCTCCCGGTTTTATGATATTTACGACCCCTAAACCAATGGTAACGGCTATTACCGTAGTACATACATAAATGGCGATAGTTCTTCCGCCCATTTGCGAAAGTTTAGAAATATCCTTTAAATCAGATACACCTTTGATCAGTGATGCCAATATTAAAGGAACCGCAATAAGTTTTAAAGAATTAATAAAGATGTTTCCAAAAGGCTTAATCCAGTCCGATATGAATTTTGGACCCCAATCTAACTGTACCATGGCCAATGCAAACAATACCCCAGCCAACATTCCCAATAGAATTTGCCAATGCAACTCTAGCTTCCTCATATATAATTTAGTTTTGGGAAGTAAGATAGTATTTTGCTTGTAAAAGTACTAGAAAGCCTGCTTATAATTTAATGGCCCTATTGATCAACATATAATCTGCCAATACCAATGCGGTCATGGCCTCTACAATAGGTACGGCTCTTGGAACCACACATGGATCGTGCCTTCCCTTACCCTGGGTTTTTACTGTATTCCCTTCTTTATCAATAGTTTCATACCCCTGTATAACGGTAGCTACGGGTTTAAATGCAACATTGAAATAAATATCCATTCCGTTACTTATACCGCCTTGTATGCCCCCGCTATAATTAGTTTTGGTAGATCCATCATTATTAAACTGGTCGTTATGCTCGCTACCTTTCATCGTTACTCCGTGAAAACCGCTACCATACTCAAAACCTTTTACTGCATTTATGGAGAGCATTGCCTTACCCAATTCCGCATGTAATTTATCAAAAACAGGTTCGCCTAAACCAATTGGTACATTTTTAGCTACGCAGGTAATTACTCCGCCAATGGTATCTCCTTCTTTTTTAATCGCTTTAATATAATCTTCCATTTTTACGGCCATTTCCGGGTCTGGGCAACGTACTGGATTTGATTCTGTATATGATAAATCTAAATCTTGATAGTCCTTATCCAATTTCATATCACCAACTTGCGATACAAATGCTTGTATCTCCACCCCTTTTAAAAATTGCTTGGCAATTGCTCCGGCCACTACCCTACTTGCCGTTTCTCTGGCAGAGCTTCTTCCGCCACCTCGGTAATCCCTAAATCCATATTTTTGGTCATATACATAATCTGCATGTGAAGGCCTGTAAGAGTCCTTAATATGACCGTAATCCTTGGATTTTTGGTTGGTATTATGAATAGCAAAACCAATGGGTGTTCCCGTAGTCTTTCCTTCAAAGATTCCTGAGAAAAACTCAACTTCATCTGGCTCCTTACGTTGGGTTACAATGGCGGATTGACCAGGCTTACGCCTATCCAAATCTTTTTGAATGGCAGCAAGATCCAATGTGATACCAGACGGACAACCGTCTATTACACCACCAATGGCCTTACCATGTGATTCTCCAAACGTACTTACTTTAAATAGGTTGCCAAAGCTGTTACCGGCCATGATGTATAAAATCTAAAATTAATGGATCAACATTGATTAGACTATCAAAGTCCAAGCTAACAAAGGTAAATGTTAAATGTTTGAAACAAAAATAATACAAATGCATATTAACAAACTTTCTCATTCTTTTCCGTAATAATAACTTAACCTTAGCATCATGTAAATATGATGCTTCTAACAACTGAAAACCATACCATTAGGTTTAATTTTGTACCATAAATTACGCCTATGAAAAAGCGCCGTTTAGAAATTGCCGTACTTTCAGATATCCATTTGGGGTCATATGCTTGTCATGCAGAAGAACTACTTACCTATCTTTCTAGTATAGACCCAAAAATTTTAGTGTTGAACGGTGATATTCTAGATACCAAAAAAATGGAAAACAACTATTTTCCACCAGCACATTTAAAAGTCATTAAAAAAATATTTTCCCTTGCCGCTAAGGGTACCGAGGTACACTATATAACCGGCAATCATGATGAGCCTTTCAGGAAATTCGATGCCATACATATGGGAGCCATTAAAGTATCCAATAAGTTGATTTTAAAACTTAATGGCAAAAACACGCTTTTCTTTCATGGCGATATTTTTGATATCTCACTTACCTATTCCCATTGGTTACTTCATCTAGGAAGTATTGGCTTTACGGCCCTATTAAAATTTTCCAAGTTAAAATCCCGACTACTTGATAAATTGGGTAAAAAAAACAAACCTTTTAAGAGTACGGAAAATCAAAAAGGGCGCGACCCCAACCTAATTGCAAAGTTTGAATACAATGTGGCCAAATTAGCTATTGACCAACATTTTGACCATGTTATATGTGGACACAGCCATGCTCCAAGCAAACAAATAATAGAAACCAAAAAAGGAAGTTGTCTCTATCTAAATTCCGGTGATTGGGTTGCGCATAAAACCGCATTGGAATATTCCTTTAAACGTTGGAAACTGTATCAATATGACAATGATAAACTTGCCTCTTTTTACATGGACGAAGAATTAAAATCTATGAATATCAACGAATTGATAGCCAAAATAACCAAGAAGGCCAACAAAAAAAGACAGCAGAGGCAATAATTCACTTTATGATACCAATGCATCTTTCAAAATACTGACCGGATGCCTAGCTATTCTTTTGGTCCCATCAAAAATTTGATGCCTACAACTAGTTCCGTTTGCCGCAATTATTGTTTCCGGTGATGATTTGGTAACAGCTGGGAATAATTTTAGACTACCAATTTTCATACTGGTCTCATAATGCTCTTTTTCATATCCAAATGAACCGGCCATACCACAACATCCAGATGGTATTATACTCACTTTATAATTAACCGGTAGGTTGAGAATGTCAAACGTTACTTTTTGATTGCTCAATGCTTTTTGGTGACAGTGATTATGAATTTTTACATCTTTAGCTTCCGTCGTAAAAGCTGTGGCGCTCAAATTTTCATTGGCAATTTCACTGGCCAGAAATTCTTCGATTAAAAAAGAATGGTCGGCAATTTTTTGGGCTGTGACTCGATCGGTGGTCAAGCGTTTATATTCATCCCTGAAAGAAAGTATTGCAGACGGCTCAAGACCTAAAATTGGGATGGAATCGTCAGCAAACCTTTTCAGCTCTTGCATGTTTTTAAGAGCAAGTTTTTTCGCTTGTTTTAAGAATCCTTTTGATAAAAAGGTACGACCACTTTCCCCATAGAACAGTTCCACATCATAACCTAATTGCACCAATAGTTCTATGGCATCTTTACCTACTTCAATATCTAGATACCTTGTAAACTCATCAATAAATAAAACAACCTTAGTTTTACCTTTAGTAGTTTGATTGTTAATATTTTGAAGATGTTTATCAAAATTAAAGCTGTAAACTTTTGGCAGGCTTCTTTCTGGTGAAACACCACTCGTTTTTTTAATTAAACCACCCAGTAATTTAGAGTCGAATATTGCATTCGTCAGTCCGGAAACCTTACTTCCCATACCATTAAATTTGGTATTATACGCAAACAGTTTTCCTCGTAGCGGGTAACCGTTGGCTTCTTGATATTGGTATAGAAACTCTGCCTTAAGTGTAGCAACATCCACATTACTGGGACACTCACTGGCACAAGCTTTACAACTTAAACACAAGTCAAAAGCATCTTTGATTTCTTGGCTATCAAAGTTATTTTGCGCCGTACTTTTAGGATTGGTCAAAAACTCCCTTAACGTATTGGCCCTACCCCTTGTTGTATCTTTTTCATTTTTTGTGGCATGGTAACTAGGACACATACCACCGTTCATGTGGTGCGTTTTTCTACAATCCCCACTACCGTTACACTTTTCAGCCGCTTTAAGAATACCCTCGCTATCGGAAAAATCCATAAGGGTCTCTATCTGGGGCTCCACGCGATCAACTTCATAACGAAATGATTGGTCCATAGGGTAAGCATCTACAATTTTACCCGGATTAAAAATTCCCTTGGGATCAAAATAAGACTTTATTCTTCGTAGCAGTTCATAGTTAGCATCACCGATCATTAAGGGAATAAATTCTGCCCTTACAATACCATCACCATGTTCCCCGCTAAACGATCCTCTGTATTTTTTGGTAAGCTTGGCCACATCTGTAGTAATGTTCCTGAACAAATCTACATCAGTGGATTTTTTAAGGTTAAGTATAGGACGTAAATGAAGTTCTCCGGCACCGGCATGAGCATAATAGACCGCATTCTGTTTGTATCCCTTCATAATTACGGAAAACTCCGCAATAAAGTCCTTTAGGTCTGGTAATGCAACTGCAGTATCCTCAATACAGGCCACCGCTTTCATATCCCCTACTATATTGCCCAAAAGTCCTAGTCCGGCTTTACGAAGCTCTATCGCCTTACTTATTTGACTCCCTACAAGAACCGGATTGGCATAGCTAAGTCCGGATTTTTCAATGGTCGTGATCAAAGCGTCTATTGCTTGGTTCAGTTCCTGTTCAGAATGTGCAGAGACTTGTAGCATTAACAAGGCTTCCGGGTCACCTTCTACAAAAAATCGGTTGGCCAATTGCGCTCGGTTATTCTTGGTACAATCCAAAATAACCTTATCCATCATTTCACATAATTGCAAGGGATGTTCCATTACAGGAACTACATCCATTAAACAATCTTCCAATGATGTATAGTGGGTCACCACCATAGCTGACATTGCGGGTGGCAAATCATCTAATTGAACAGTAATTTCCGTCGTGAATGCCAAGGTACCTTCACTGCCACAAAGCAATTCTGCCATATTAAAATAATCCTGTGGACCGCCGAACACATTGGACTTTAAAAGCTCGTCTACCGCATAACCCGTATTTCTTCTATGAATTTCCGGTTTAGGAAATTCTGAAATTATTTCATTAGCTACTTCCTTATCTATTAACTCATTGAATATCTTTTTATAAAGTGATTCTTCAAATGTATCACCCTCCATTTTTTTCTGAAATTCAGCAGAAGAAACCCTTCCAAATTCTGCTTCGCTGCCATCTGCTAAAATGGTTTTTAAAGAAATAACCTTATCTCTTGTAACCCCATATTGGATTGAGGTTGTTCCGGATGAATTATTACCTACCATGCCCCCGATCATGCACCTATTAGAGGTTGATGTATTGGGCCCAAAAAATAAACCGTATGGTTTTAAGTACAAGTTTAGTTCATCCCGTATTACTCCGGGCTGTAAGGTTACCTGTTTTTTGGCCTTGTCTACCTTTATGATATTGGTGAAGTATTTAGAGACATCCACTACCAAACCATCTCCCACACACTGACCGGCCAATGAAGTACCCGCTGTCCTAGGAATTAGCCCAATGTTCTCCTCATTGGCAAATTGAACAATACGCTTAATGTCTTCTACGGATTTGGGAAAAGCTGCCCCTAGCGGTATTTTTCTATATACCGAAGCATCCGTGGCATATAAACTTTTTGTTAGGTCATCATATAAAACCTCTCCTTCTAAATCTTGTTGTAGCTTTGACAGGGAATTATTTTTCAAGGTAGCACAATTTTGATTGCTAAATTAAGTTTTATTGTGTGAGCCACATTATAAAAAAGCTCATTTTTCATCACAAAAAACATGAACTATATGAAGATTTTAAAAGCAATTACCGTACTTATTTTTATGGCATCCTTTTCATTCGTAGCTGCACAGGACATAGCTAATCATGCATTAGGACTGCGTTTAGGTGACAGTGACGGATTTGGCGCCGAAATTAGTTACCAAAAATCATTAAGCAGATATAATAGATTGGAAGTTGACCTTGGGTGGCGAGACAGTAGAAATTTCAATGCCTTTAAATTAGCAGGCCTTTACCAATGGGTAAGAACCATTGAGGGCGATTTTAATTGGTATTATGGCGTTGGTGGCGGATTAGGAAGTGTTGACTTCCCCGGACTGCCCAATGAAGATTATGGCGGGTTGTTCGTTTTTGCAGCAGGAGACATTGGTATTGAGTACAATTTTGACATTCCACTAATCCTATCCTTGGACTTTAGGCCAGAACTAGGTGTTTCTGGTTACAACGGATTTTCAGATAATTTTGACTTTGATATAGGGCTTGGTATACGTTATCAGTTCTAAGACAATATTGATATTAAAAAAGACCTTTGGCACGACTGTCAAAGGTCTTTTTTTATATCCTTTATATAAGTACATTTGTAACTTAACCTAAGTATATTATATGAAAAATAGTATTGTTATTTTACTGACCATTTGTTTAATGTTCAGCTGCAAATCTAACCCAGACGGTTTTACGTTAAACGGTAATTTACGGGGAGAATTAAAAGATGGCACCAACGTATTCCTTAAAAAGATTGGTGATAACAACCAACCTATTGAAGTTGATACGGTAACTACCACAAATGGCGAATTTACATTTACCGGTGTGGCCAACACCCCGGAACTACATTATATTTTTGTTGAACAAGTACCTGGTTATACTGCAGTTATCCTTGAAAACGGAACAATTGAATTCAATGCCCAAAAAGATAGCATGGGTTTTGCAGAAGTAGAAGGTACTTTCCAAAATGACAGTTTTGCCGACTACATGGAACAGTCCAGAGCTATTTCTATGCAGGCAAGATCAATTCAAGAAGATATGAAATCCGCCACTGGCGAAGCAGCGTTGGCACTTCAGGATGAAATGACAGAATTACAGGAAGAGTACAAAAATTTTGAATTGAATTACGCAAAGGCCAATCCAAAAGCTTTGATTTCTGCACTTGTTTTGGACAGAGCCATTAGCACCAAAGCAGTTGAATTTCAGGAAGCGGAAACTATTTTCAATACGTTTACGGAAGAAATTAAAAGTTCTCAACCTGGTAAAAAAATTCAGGAAAACATTGAAAAACTTAAAAAATCTGCGGAAGCTAGTAAAAACACCAATATAGGCGCTAAGGCACCGGATTTTTCAGGCCCTAATCCAGATGGTGAGATCATTGGCTTAAAGGATGTAATGGGCAAGGTTACGTTAATCGATTTTTGGGCGGCATGGTGCAAGCCTTGCAGAAAAGAAAACCCGAATGTGGTAGCCGTGTATAACAAATACCATGATAAAGGACTTAATGTACTAGGCGTTTCATTGGATAGAACCGAAGAAGCATGGAAGAAGGCAATTGCCGAGGACGGTTTGGAATGGAACCATATATCTAATATTTCCTATTTTGATGACCAAATAGCAAAGTTATATAATGTAAATGCTATACCGGCCGCATTTCTTTTAGACGAAAACGGCGTTATTGTGGCAAAAAATTTAAGAGGTCCAGCTCTTGAACAAAAGGTAGCGGAGCTTTTAAATTAATACTATATTAATCCTTTACTAATAAAAAATCCCCAAGGTCAGCACCTTGGGGATTTTTTTGTTTCTTTATTTAATGAATATTAGAATTTACCGTAATAATCGTTGAAAGTACCGGTAATCGTTACATTTCCTCTTTTAACAACGCTACCTGACACAGCTGCAATTGAATCTTCTCCTAGAAATTCCACTGTTGCCCCATCTTCCAATATTAAATCTCCATAAATAACGACATTACCTTCTATACGAAGTGTAGCGCCTGAATTTACGACGATATCACGCGTTCTATAACGTCTTCCTATGGTTATAGCACCATTCATCTCAAACAGACCATTTTCATTTATGGTTATATCATTACTAACTGTCCACGTGCCACACAATAACAAAGATCCGCCTACAGTAATTCTATTGAATCTTTTAGAGCCTGAATACGCTTCTTCTTCACCTTCAGAAACCGTATAATTGGACGTACCATTATAGGACGGTAAATCTTCACATCTGGCAACTAAACTTTCACTAGGTCTATTCAGTTTTATAATTTGAAAACCAGACCTACCCGATGCGGCAAAAACATAATCACCTTTAGAGGCTACATAGTTAATAGACCCTGTCAATTCAATAACACCAACTCCCGTTGTATTATCGGCCTTTGTTTCCAAAAGACTTAATCCGCCGGCCCCGTTGGCCATTAAGAGTACATTTTCGTTGACCGCAACACCATTGGTTACAATATCACCTGGCTCAGCATTTTCCGGATTGGTCAGAATAGGCAAATGTTCCACAAAACTACCGTTGCTAGCGTTATACACTCCAGCTCCTTTATTTCCTTCTGAAACGATAATATTATCACCTGAAAAATCCAAAGTACGCTTTGCATCTATTCCAAAGTCAGAACTAATGGCTATTGTATTTTTTACCGTTAAGTTTTGATCTAATACACTAACTCCTTGAGCAGCATCAAGAACGGCTATATCCGTATTGTTTACCGCAATAGACCTTAAATCTGTAAATGCGGCTTCATTCAACGCAGTCATATCACTCTTATTATAGGCTACAACAAATCCTTCCTGACCACTGGTAACATAAACAATATTGTCTACAACCTGTACATCTGTAGCATTATCGCCTTCCTGAAATCCAAAAGTAATATCAGATGTATTTAATCTACCATTATTAACGGCAATCTTAGCTACCAAAGAATTTGAAGTAGCCGTTACGGATTGTTCAGCGTCTACCCCACCGGCAACGTAAACATAACCATTGTCATATGCAATGGAGTTTAAATCCGCATTGGTAAAATATACCCTTGAAGTTAAAGTTGGATCATAGGGATCACTTATATCTATTACATCTACGGTACCTACAAAATCTTCACCCACCGTATTATAGGAAACATAGCCATAGTCACCGTCTAACGCCACATGGGTAGCGGCCAAATTTTCGCCGTTCTCAAATGTTGGAGGCGTTATTTGTGCTATTAATGTTAATGGATAATCTCCTGCAGGTTCTGCCTTGCCGGTCATATTACCATATCTTTTTGCACTGGTGGCCGGGTCTTCATAAATATCAAGTACACCTGCACGGTCAAAATTTACACTGTTTTCCAGTTTTTGCTGATCGGTTTCTTTGATTAAATTATCTTCGGGGTTTTCAAAAATGGTAGTTTTATCACTACAACTCACAACCATGAACATTGCGGATACGGCCAAGAGCCATATTTTTCTGATAGATAAAATAGAATTCATTTCAAATTTGGGTTTTTGCAATAACGACAAACCTTGCTGATTGTTGTCGTTTAGTACACAAATCCGATGAAATGCACTTAATTTTAGCTAAATAGCTATTTTAATGGGTAAGATTGTTCTAGGGGCTATATTTTGCCCATTTTTTCCAAGGCAAACAATAGAAGAATTGGCAATGCCAATAACCCTACCATTAAAGTGTCTGTCTGTAAAAGACTTGGCATGAACAACAAGGTACAAGCGTAACCACCAATAGCGCCACCAAAATGTGCCGTATGCCCAATATTGCCCAATCTCTTTTTCATACCATAAATAGAATATAACAAATACCCAATTCCTACCACATAGGCAGGCACAGGTATAGGAATGAACATAATACCCAATTGCATGGAGGGCTGCAATAATATTGCCGCATATAAAATTCCTGTTACCGCACCACTGGCACCTACCGCTGAATAGTAAGGCTCATCCTTATGAAAATTCAAAGCTAGCAAGCTACCCGCCAAAAGGCTTACAGCATATACAATAAAGAATTTTACCGGTCCAAACCAATTAATGACCACACCGGCAAAAAAGTATAACGTAAGCATATTGAACAACAAATGGGAAATATCTACATGCAAAAAACCAGATGTAGCCATACGATCCTTTTGACCCGCCTTAATAGCCCCAATACTAAACTTGTAACGCTCAAAAAAACCGGTGTCTTTAAAACCTTTTAAGGATACCAATACGTTTGCTGCAATAATGGCTATAGTTGCCAAATGAAGGTTGTACATTATCTGCCGTTTATTTAGCCTCAAATATAGTTATATTTGCCCATAATTTTTTTGTGAATGCAACTATTGGCCTTTGTTCTGATCTATCCGCTTTTATGGCTTATTTCTATACTTCCACATCGTTTATTCTATGCTTTTTCTGATGTTGCCTTCTTTTTTGTCTATCATGTTTTTGGATATCGGCGAAAAGTAGTACAAGAAAATTTGAACTTGGTATTCCCTAATAAGGACCAAAAAGAAATTGCCCGTATAGAAAAAGAATTTTACCATCACTTGTGCGATACATTTTTAGAAATGATAAAAACCATGGGCCTTAGCAAGGATCAGGTTAAAAAAAAGTATCACATTGTAAACCCTAATGTTTTACGCGAAATTGAAAAAGAACGCAGCATAATTATTCTTTGTGCCCATTACGCCAATTGGGAATGGAATGTTAGTATTAATAATTATGTTGAATCCAAAGGTTATGCGGTATATCAAAAAATAAATAATAGCTACTTTGATGCCTTTATTAAAAAGGTTAGGGCAAGATGGAATACCACATTAATTACCCAAACACAAACGGCAAAAACGGTCATACAAAATTACAGGAACAATGTAAGGGCTACTTATGGTATGGTGAGCGACCAATCTCCACAAGCACACAGAGCCCAATATTGGACCAAATTCATGAACATTAAAGTACCCATTTTTAATGGTGGCGAAACGTTGGCACGAAAGACCGGATTAGCGGTCGTTTTCTTAAAGGTAAGTAAAGTAAAGCGTGGCCACTATAAGGCAGAATTCATTCCTATTGCACAAAATGGCAAAGAAACGGAAGAGCATGAAATCACCAATAAATTTCTACGTTTGACGGAGGCTCAAATACTAGAAAAACCAGAACACTATTTATGGACACATAAACGCTGGAAACACAGAAACAAAAAACCTGCCTCCTTTGCGGAGACAGGTTAGTACTATGTATTTACCCAAAACAACCGGTTTCTCCAATGAAAGCCGGTTTCCTAGTCTATAATTACAATCCTGCAATGTCCTTTATCTCTCCGATTATTTTATCGGCAAGTCCATCTGCTTCATCCTGACTTTTTGCTTCGGTATATATCCTAATAATTGGCTCTGTATTAGATTTACGTAGATGTACCCAATTTTCAGCGAAATCAATTTTAACCCCATCTATGGTTGATAATTCTTCATTCGCATATTTTTCTGCCATGGTTTTCAAAATACCATCCACGTCCAAACCTGGAGTAAGTTGTATCTTTTTCTTACTCATAAAATAACTAGGGTAACTTGCCCTAAGTTCCGCCACGGTACCTCCCCTTTCTGCCATTAGCATTAAAAACAAAGCAGTTCCTACCAAGGAGTCCCTACCATAATGACTTTCTGGATAAATGATTCCGCCATTGCCCTCTCCACCAATAATGGCGTTATTGGCCTTCATTTTGGTAACCACATTAACTTCACCTACCGCAGAAGCTTCATAAGTACCTCCATGTTTCTGGGTTATATCCCTTAACGCACGTGATGACGAAAGATTGGAAACGGTATTACCTTTGGTTTTACCAAGAACATAATCTGCACAGGCCACCAAGGTGTATTCCTCTCCGAACATTTCACCATCATTACTTATAAAAGCAAGTCTATCAACATCTGGATCCACTACAATACCAAAATCCGCCTTTTCTTTGACAACTAGGTCACAAATATCCGTAAGGTGTTCTTTTAACGGTTCTGGATTGTGCGGAAAATGTCCGGTTGGATCACAGTACAACTCAACAACCTCTACTCCAAACTCCTTAAGTAGTTTAGGAATGGCAATACCCCCGGTAGAGTTAACACCATCTACCACCACTTTAAACTTTTTCTTTTTTACCACATCGGCATCTACCAAAGAAAGGTTGAGCACTTCATCTATATGAATATCTATATAACTATCATTTTTGGTAACCTCTCCCAAATCATCAACATCCGAAAAGTTAAAATCCTCTTTTTCAGCAATAGCCAATATCTTTGCCCCTTGCTCCGCATTTAAAAACTCTCCTTTTTCATTTAATAACTTAAGAGCGTTCCATTGCTTTGGATTATGGCTTGCCGTTAATATAATTCCGCCATCGGCTTTTTCCAATGGTACCGCAATCTCAACCGTTGGAGTCGTAGATAGGTCCAAGTCAATGACATCTATACCTAATCCTACCAATGTAGAGACAACCAAATTCTGTATCATTTCCCCAGATAAACGGGCATCACGACCAATGACGACCCGTAGATCGTCCTTCTTTGAATATTCCTTTAACCAAATACCATAAGATGCCGCAAACTTTACCGCGTCTATAGGTGTTAAATTGTTTCCTGGTTCACCACCAATGGTTCCTCTAATTCCTGAAATGGATTTTATTAGTGTCATATGTTCTTAATAAGTTTTTGCAAATATAAACGGATCATTTGTACCGCTATTGTCCTTCTTTGTAAATTCGATTTATATTACATAAACTAGGTGAATGAACTTTTTAGCCCATATTTATCTGTCTTTTGACGATGATGAAATAACCTTAGGAAATTTTATTGCCGACAGTATACGTGGTAATAAGTACCAACACTTGCCCAACAGAATCCAAAAAGGAATTACATTACATAGACATATAGATACATTCACAGACACTCACCCTATTCCTAAAATAAGCAGTAAACGCCTTCATGAAAATTACGGTCATTATAGCCGGGTGATCGTAGATATATTTTATGACCATTTTTTAGCTAAAAACTGGAACATTTATTCCGATGTCCCCTTAGCCATTTACGTTGATCGGTTTTATGATCTTCTAGAAGATAATTTTGATTTATTACCGGATGGCGTAAAACATATGATGCCCTATATGATTGCTGAAAACTGGATTTACAATTATAGCAATATGGAAGGGATTGCCAAAGTCCTGAACGGGATGAACCGAAGAACGAAGAATAGATCAAAAATGAATTTTGCCATTACCGATCTAGAGGAACATTACCCATTTTTTGAACAAGAGTTTACGGATTTTTTCTCTGAACTAATTCAGTTTTCAAAATTAAAATACAACTCCATAACCAACCAACCATAACTTATTATCTTTTAACCTGTAAAACCGAACTATTTAAACCATTAATTTAATTACATATGAAACCATTAAAGTATGTATTGGCGTTGTTTACGCTAATTATATGTTTGCATTGCAAACAGAATCCAGCGACTCCTACAGGAACAGTAACCGAGAACGCCATGGTAGTCTCGGCAAGACAAGAAGCATCTGAAATTGGCAGCAAAATTATGAAAGAGGGCGGTAACGCTTTTGACGCTATGATCGGTACCCAGTTAGCACTTGCCGTAGCATACCCAAGGGCCGGGAACATTAGCGGCGGAGGTTTCATGGTTTATAGACAGGCAGATGGCACTATAGGCTCATTGGACTTTAGGGAAAAAGCTCCAAAATCTGCCCAGAAGGACATGTATCTAGATTCTCTGGATAACGTAATACCCAACATGAGCACCTTAGGTGCGGCTTCTATTGGAGTTCCAGGCTCGGTTGCCGGAATTATTGAAGTTCATAAAAAGTTTGGCAAATTGCCCCTTAAACAAATATTTGAACTTGTAATTGCTTTGGCAGAAAATGGTGTGGAAGTTACGGCCAAGCAAGCGGAAATCCTTAAAAACTACCGAGAAGTATTTATAAAAGTTAATAGTGATAGCACAAAATTTGCGCAAGTATACAAAGAGGGCGATAAGATTACCTATCCCAATCTAGCAAAGACCTTACGTGCCATTGCAGAACATGGTAGAGATGGGTTTTACAAAGGGGAGGTCGCAAAGAAATTAGCCAACTTTATACAGGCAAATGGCGGTTTCATTACTGAAGACGACCTTGCCAGTTATGAAGCCATATGGAGGACCCCTGTCGTTTTTCAATATAAGGACCTAAACATTATCTCCATGGGGCCACCAAGTAGCGGCGGAGTAACCATGAACCAAATATTTGAAATGATAGAACCTTATAACATTGCTTCCTTTGGTCATAATAGCGACAAGGCGATACAATTGTTTACCGAAGCGTCAAGGCGTGCGTATGCGGATAGGAATTATTTTTTGGGCGACCCGGATTTTGTGGACATCCCCACTTCGTTTCTTCTTAACAATAATTATTTGGCAAACCGCATGGCAGATTTTTCTTGGAAAAAAGCTACAAAATCCGAAGCAATAGCACATGGCAAGCTGGAAATCATTGAAAGTATGGAAACTACCCATTATTCCATTGTGGATCAAGAAGGCAATGCCGTTTCTGTTACCACTACTTTAAATGGCAATTTTGGCTCCAAACTTTATTGTGATGAACTCGGGTTTTTTCTTAATAATGAAATGGATGATTTTAGTGCCAAAGCAGGCGTTCCCAATATGTTTGGACTTGTAGGCGCCGAAGCAAACAGTATTGAACCGGAAAAAAGAATGTTGAGCAGTATGACACCTACCATAGTTGAAAAAGATGGACAATTATGGATGGTCGTTGGTACACCTGGCGGATCTACAATAATTACCGCAGTGGCACAGACTATTTTAAATGGTTATGAATTTAATATGAGTATGCAAGACGCCGTAAATGCACCTCGCTTTCATCATCAATGGTTACCAGATGTTGTTATTTTTGAACCTAATGGTTTCTCGTCCTCATTGAAAGAAAAATTAAAATCAAAAGGTTATATTATAAACGAGGAACGCACACCTATAATTGGCAAAGTGGATGCCATACGTGTTTTATCCGATGGGAGATTGGAAGGCGGAGCTGATCCACGTGGTGATGATAGCGCTATTGGGTTTTAGACACGTCTAAAACACTTTTTTAAAATGTGGTTTAAAACATTTTATTCATTTAAAATCAAATTATTAAATGCCTTATGTTAAAGAAAATATTTAGGATTATATTACTCCTTGTTTTTGTGCTAATTCTTGGCTTTGGATTTCTTTATTATAGCTATAACGAACCTTTACCTCAAGGCGTTTCTGGACCTGAAGCAGATGCTTTGGCCTATAGAATGCTAGATGCGCTACATTATAAAGAATATAACCGTGCTAAGATATTGGAATGGTCATTTAGGGATGAACATTTTTATTCATGGAACAAGGAAAAGGCCAGGGTAAACATAAAATGGGACGCCTATATGATAGACCTTGACCTTATAAGTCCTTCTTCTAGCATTGCCTACAAGGACAATGTACGCTTATCCTATGAAGAAAGCCAAGACCTTATCAAAAAGGCATTAGAGTATTTTAACAACGACTCTTTTTGGCTTGTAGCGCCATATAAAGTGTTTGATAATGGAACCGAACGGTTTTTAGTAAATCTAGAGGATGGCTCAGAAGGGTTATTGGTAACTTACGGCAAAGGAGGAGACACCCCTGGCGATTCCTACCTATGGATTTTGGAAAGAAGTGGCAAACCTAAGAGTTTTAAAATGTGGGTAAAAATTGTTCCTATTGGTGGTTTGGAGGCTTCTTGGAATGCCTGGAAGGAAACAGAAACCGGCGTACTTTTACCTACCTCTCATAACATTGGACCATTTACTATTTCAATGGAACCGGTAAATGCCCTCCCATAAGTAACAAAAAATAGTATCATTTAATATTTATAGACCTATTGCATAATGAACATTAGACTATTATCCAAAGAAGAAGTTAATACCGACCTGCAAAACCAATTATGTGAATTATACAGAGAACTCAATGACGAATTAAAACAACTGAATTTAAATACTATTCTCAATGATTATGACACTACGGACATCGTTGTCTGTATGGATGGAGAAAAATTAGTAGGCATTGCCATGATGGCGAAATATAAAGTTATATCCGGACACAAAGGAATGATTGAGGATGTGGTGGTGGCATCTTCGCATAGAGGACAAGGCATTGGCAGAAAACTTATGGTAAAACTTTTAGATCACGCCAAAAACGAACAACTCAATGATATTCTACTTTTTAGTGGTCATCATAGAACTGCGGCTATATCACTCTATAAAAGCTTGGGATTTACTTTAAAAGAAAGCGGACTTTACATTAAAAAGATTTAAAGTATAGATTTAGTTAACCTTTTTAACATGCTGTAATTGATTCTTTAACTCCTGCATAGACTCTTGTAATTGCCTAAGTAACCCATTATCCGTAGTGGCATCTACGTTAAACGTAATCTTACTACTTACCTCCCAAATTTCCTGGATTTGAAATGGCTTAATATCATAGGGCGGATAAGTTTCATTAAGCGATACCAAGGTAATGTTGTTGGAATTTGGACGCTTTTCTATTTTTTTTACCATCACGGAATCCTGCAACACTACTACATACATTTTATTGGCGCTGACATAATCAATATGTTCTATAGCCCTTGCCAGAACCCACTCCCCCGGATGTAGATTGGGAAGCATACTATCCCCTTCTACTTGAAAACCTCTATAGGTAGCATTTCTAAATTCAGGTATGGGCAAATCAAACGCAGGTAATTGTTGGTACCAGCTTGTATCGGATATATTTTGTGGATATCCTGCTGCCGCTTTGGCATTGACCAAAACCATATTTTCTTGATTAGAGGCATCTACCGTTACCACCTTGGGTATAACACTGGTCTTGGAGGTTTCTAAATACTGCTCCTCACTTTCACCAAACAACCACAGCGGATTAATTTTAAATTGTTTCAACAATTCAAGCACTACCTTTCCAGATAATTTTGTTCGCCCTCGTTCAATATCCGCCGTTGTGTTAGATACCCCCAACAAAGCAGCAAAATCTGCCTGGGTATACCCCAATTCCCTTCTAAGGTCCGTAAATCGTTTTAATGTAAGCTCGTTCTCCATAACCTAAACTCTTTAAATGAGATATTCCTCAATCTTCCTCAAATATACATAATATGGATTATATCCAAAATATTAATTGGATTATTTCCATAATTAGGAATATATCCATATTTTTGGAATAATTACAAATGCTATGGATTTCAAAAGAATTAAAGAAAAACTAAATATTTTGGCAGATGCCGCCAAGTATGATGTCTCTTGCTCCAGTAGCGGTAGCAATAGAAAAAATAAAAACAACGGTCTGGGCGATACGGGAAATGGTATTTGCCATTCATATACAGAAGATGGTAGGTGTGTTTCCTTATTAAAAATTCTATTGACCAATCACTGCATATTTGATTGTGCCTATTGTGTAACAAGAAAGAGCAATGATATACAAAGGGCAGCCTTTAAAATACAGGAAGTAGTAGACCTTACCATCAATTTTTACAGAAGAAATTATATAGAGGGATTATTTCTAAGTTCCGGAATTTTTAAAAGTGCGGACCACACGATGGAACGTCTTATTGCGGTTGCTAAAAAATTAAGGGAGGAAGAAAATTTCAACGGATATATTCACTTAAAATCCATTCCAGGGGCAAGTGATGAACTTATGTATGAGGCCGGATTATATGCAGACCGTTTATCGGTCAATATAGAAATCCCCACTGTATCCGGCCTTAAACTTTTAGCTCCTGATAAAAACCATGCAGATTTCATAAAGCCAATGCTTAAGGTCAAAAATGAGATCATACGCTATAAGGAGGAGAAAAAAATTATAAAACACACTGCAAAATATGCACCTGCAGGACAAAGCACCCAAATGATAGTTGGTGCTACCGGTGAAAGCGACAAGGATATCATGTACTCTGCTACACATTTTTACAAAAACTATAACATGAAAAGAGTGTATTACTCTGGTTATGTTTCTATTTCTACGGATAGTCGCTTACCTTCCATAGGTACGGAAGTACCTATGCTTAGGGAAAACAGGTTGTACCAGACCGATTGGTTATTGCGCTTTTACGGATTTACTGTTAACGAAATATTAGATGCGGATAACCCAAATCTAGATATGGATATTGACCCAAAACTTATGTGGGCCTTAAGAAATTTAAATCTGTTTCCTGTAAATATCAATTTGGCGGATAAACATATGCTTGCAAGAATTCCTGGAGTTGGTATGGCATCGGTCAATAAAATACTGAACGGTAGAAAATTTCGAAAACTCAACTGGGATCATTTAAAAAAAATGGGGGTGGCACTTAATAGGGCTAAATATTTTATTATCTGTAATTCTACAGATTGGGAACGTAGAGACCTAGATGCAGGACGGATAAAAAGCATGATACTACAAAGTTCTAATAGTAAGTTTAAAAAACAATATTCCAATCAATTATCGTTATTTAATTAAATTTTCACTTTAAACATTTGGCCGATGTACAATTATCAAAATACTCTAGAAAAATCACATAACCTTGAAGCTTTTTCCATTAAGGAAAATTGCAGAAAATATGTATTAGAGTTAGGCTACCAATTGGTTTTATTAAGGAGTGTCTTTAGAAAGAAAACTAGAATTTTTATTCAATTTTTTACGTTGTTCAACATATAATATCTCAACTATGGAAAATACAAAAAAGCTAATTTATGATGGTAGTTTTAATGGATTTCTTACCGCTATTTTTATAGCCTATGAGCAAAAGCTATCCCATGCAGATATTCAGCGCCAAGGTCAAAACCAAGGCGGGTTATTTACCGAGTCAGAAACAATTTTCACGAATATTGATAAAGCGCAGCGCGTCTGGAACGGTGTTCGTAAAAAAAGTAATGAGGCCATTAAGAATATTTACTTTGCTTTCTTGAGCGAGAATAAAAATATAGAAGCACTACTCTACCACTATATTAGAAAGTTAATGGATAGTAAGTTAAATAGTTCCAAGAATTTCAGTGATGATTGTATCTTAAAAATTAACCAAATTGCCCATAAAGTAGGCAGGGAAAAACATAGAATGGAAGCATTTGTAAGGTTTCAATTGACCAAGGACAATGTATATTTTGCCAATATTGAACCAGACTTCAATGTATTACCATTAATATCCAAACATTTTAGAAATAGATATGCAGACCAACAATGGATTATTTATGATGTTAAACGTAAGTATGGTTTGTTCTATAATTTTAAAACAGTTGAAGTAATTTCTTTGGATTTGGCTGAGGTACACACCAATAGCATTGAAAAAAATTCAGCCTTTACAGATGAAGAATATGAATATCAAAGCCTTTGGAACAATTATTTTAAAAGCACCAATATCAAATCTCGTATTAATACAAAACTACACACGCAGCACGTTCCTAAACGTTATTGGAAATACCTTTCAGAAAAAAAGGAAGCCGTATAAGCTCAATTTATTTAAGCTTTTATCATTTGGTGCATCAAAGTAGCTTTTAAATGTGTTGATCATTGATAAAATTAATAAGCCCTACCGGTAAATGGCAGTATAGTTCTAACACTTTCTTATTGGGGTGAATTGATATTGGGAAGGCATTGATATTGGGAAGGCACTGAATTTGATATTTTAAAATATCAAATTCAAAAAATCAGATTTAAATTTTACACTTAAACGTAGTATCAAAATATTATTTAGTTTTAACCTCTCAATTTAATTTACACCCATTTTACCAAAATTAAAATAGTTAATTCAAGCTAATGGAGGATGCATATTTTTATTCCAAATTGAAAAAATCCACCAGAACATTGAGTGAAACGCTAGGGTTTGAAAACGAGTTTACGAACGTACCTCCCTCCTGGTATGTTGTTGTTGTAGATGTGGAAAATTCAACTAAAGCAGTTGATGATGGCAAACATCACCAAATAAACCTTACTGCTACAGGAGCCATCATATCTGTTTTAAATACAATCCGTAAAAAAAGGAAAAATATAGAACTGCCCTATTTTTTTGGTGGTGATGGCGCTACGTTTTTGCTACCAAGCCTTATGTTGAATGAAGTTATCATTGTCCTTCAAAATTACAGTCTGCATATTCAAAAAAATACTAATCTACTTTTAAGGGTAGGTCATATCTCTATAAAGGAGCTGCTTGTACAGAAAACGAACATTAAGGTTATAAAACACCAACTAACCCCACAACTTACCATCCCTATTGTATTGGGAAATGGTTTAAAAAAAGCGGAGGTAATCATAAAACGAACTTTTGTAACACAAACCGAAACCAATTTTAAAAAGAATCTTTTAGATCTTGAAGGAATGCAATGTAGATGGGAACAGATAAGTCCCGTACAATTGCAAAAAAAAGTGGTTTGTCTATTATTGGATGTTGCTGATGAAAATTTACAAAGTCCTATCTATAAGGATGTACTAAATCAAATGAACCTTCTTTTTGGAGCGTTTAACAAACGGCAACCTATAAAGTCTAACAGTTTAAAACTAGACTTTAGGTTACAGAAGATTTTAGAGGAAATGAAAATTAGCATTTCTAATGGAAATCTCTTTTATGTTCTTAAGCACTGGTTACAAACATTATTTGGAAAAGTGTATTTTAATTTTTCAAAAGAAGGTAAACGATATTTAAATCAAATTGGTCAGTTGTCTCACACCTTTATGTTAGACGGTACCATCAACACGATATTTACGGCGGAACAACCTCAAATAGATCTTTTTATTTCCTACTTGGACAAATTGGAAGTTTCAGAAAAAATTATTTACGGTATTCATGTAACTCACGCTTCTGTAATGTCATGTTATGTATTGGATAGAAAAACCAAACATGCACATTTTGTAGATGGTACGGAAGGTGGCTATACATCAGCTGCCAAGATGTTCAAAACTAAACTTGATGCCTCTAAAAAACATTTGAATTAAATGGGTCATTATATAAAACTGGAGAAAGAATATAGATGAAACAACACAACTACCAAACTCAAATAACATGGACGGGTAATCAAGGAAAAGGAACCTTGAATTATAAATCTTATAGCCGTAGTCACGAAATTCTGGTAACAGGAAAATATAAGACCATTCAAGGTTCATCTGACCCTTCTTTTCTAGGCGACCCATCCAAATACAATCCAGAGGACCTCTTTTTATCTTCCCTTTCCTCCTGCCATATGTTATGGTATCTACATCTCTGTACCGTTCATAATATCATTGTAACCCAATATGTAGATAATGCAACCGGAACAATGGAAGAATCAGCTGATGGAAGTGGTAAATTTACTCAAGTCACCCTTTACCCTATTGTCACTATTGCGGATAGTAACATGAAAGAACTTGCAAAATCACTACATGAAAAGGCCAACCAAATGTGCTTTATTGCAAATTCCTGTAATTTTAAAATACACCACCAGCCTAGTATTTTAATTGAATAACCCATATAATTTAGTATAAGTCTAAAAATTATACCAGTGAACCTAAATCAAATTACCGTTCCTTCTTTAAACCTTTCTGAATCATTTGATTTTTATGTGAAATTGGGTCTAAAACCTATTGTAAAGTCTCTACCGCATTATGCCCGTTTTATGTGTCCGGAAGGTAGCGCTACCTTTTCTATTCATTTAGTGGAAAGACTACCAAAAGGAGATGGTGTTTATGTATATTTTGAATGCAAAAACTTGGATTCATATGTAAAGGAACTTCAAGAAAAAGGTATAATTTTTGACCAACTACCTACCGATCAAAGATGGCTTTGGCGAGAAGCCCGCCTAAAAGATTTAGACGGGAACCAACTTATTTTGTTTCATGCAGGTGAAAATAGGCTTAATCCGCCATGGAGAATTTAAGCCCATATGTACCTCCTAATCTTATCTACGTTATTTATTGGACTTAGCGCCCGTAAATTGATCACTCTTATTTTTAAAAAGCACATTAAACGTTGTTAAACTACCATATATACGTGTAATATATTGTTGTAAGTCTATCTTCTCCTGATCATCCAAGTTTTTACTGGAATTTATTTTTTGTTCCATTACCCTAATGCGATCACGGACCATGACAATTTTGTGAAAAAAGGTATCTATTGGAATTTCTTTAGCACTTAGGGCTGCATCACCCGGTTCTAAAATTAAATTGCCGCCTTTCCATTTATCTGCAATGGCAACACGTTCGGTTACATCGCTCCACTTTTGTAGTATGGAGACCAAAGAGGTTTCCACATCAAAAAAACTTACCGTATCCACCTCTGCTTCTACCGCTTCAATAACCTCAAAATCATCATCAATTGCAATGGTTTCCAAACCAGCTTCCATAAATGTTACCCAGTATTGCTTAGAAGAAACATTGGTAACTACGCCTTTTCCTAAAGTTGTATGCGCTATCCTTGACCCTATCCCTAGTAATTTCATTTTTAATCAATTTTATAATTGCTAAAATATATGCTGTATAATAAATGGACAACAAATTTTCTTATAATTCACCAGAAGATATGAAAGCATTATTTTTTTGTAATCTAACGTACTTCATGTACATTTAAAGACACGATATGCTAAGTAATAATCGTATCTAAAACTTAAATATACAACCATGAAAAAACTAATGGCAATACCATTATTCTGTTTATTGATGATTTCCTGTGGCGAGAAAAAAAAGGAAGTCAAGGAAGAACCGCCAACTAAACTTAAAGCCTTAATCATTGATGGGCAGAACAATCATTATGTATGGCCAAAAACGACAATGATGATCAAGGATTATTTGGAACAAACAGAACTATTTACCGTTTCTATAGAACGTATGGATTCTGTTTGGTTAGGTGTAAAGTACAACCAGTCCAGACCGGAAGCCTATACCATGTTCATAGAAAATTATCCCTTGAACGATAAGGAATATGCCATATCAGATGAACCGATCACGACCTCTGAGTTTTCCTTTAATTTTAATGAATATGACCTCATAATATCCAACTTAGGCGAAAAATCTCCTCTTTGGCCGGCAGAGACCAGAAAAGCATTTGAGGAATATATGTCCAATGGTGGCGGATTTGTTGTGTTGCACGCCGCCAATAATGCTTGGGGCAATTGGGACGAATTCAATAAAATGATCGGACTGGGTGCTTGGGGAGGCCGTGACGAAAGTTCAGGTCCTTATGTATATTATAACGAAGATGGCCAATTGATCAAGGATAATGGTGAAGGTGTTTGTGGGTCCCATGGTCCTGAATACGAATTTCAGCTAACCACAAGAGCTCCAGAACATCCTATAATGAAGGGACTACCTGAAAAATGGCTGCATACCAAGGATGAACTTTATGAACGTATGAGGGGTCCGTTTGAAAATGCCACGATTCTTGCAACCGCATTTGCAGATGTTGAAAAAAATGCTCCACCTTGGGATCCCAATGTAAAAGGTTTAGGACAACATGTAGCCCAACTTATGGCCATTAATTACGGCAAAGGAAGGGTTTTTCATTCCACTTTAGGACATTTTGATTATAGTATGGAATGCGTAGGGTTTATTACCACCTTACAGCGCGGGGCAGAATGGGCGGCTACAGGCAAGGTAACCCAAGAGATACCGGATAATTTCCCTACGGAAGATACTGTACAATCCATTGATTGGACCAAATAAACCAAAGATTTATAATTATTTTAGGGTTGGTGGCTTACAGTCGCCAACCCTTCTTGTATCTATCAGGTATATTATTTTCCATTCCTTATTTTCCTTAAACAATTGAAATGAATTTACTCCGCAATGATGAAATTCATTATTAAGCCAAAACTCATATGTGGTCCAAGCATTAGCCATTGCCCCATCTATTTGTATAGAATAATCCAATATTCGTTCTTCAAAATGTATTGAATCTGGTATTGTTATTATAGCATTTACAAGACTGCTATATGCTTCAGTTTTAAGCACCGAATGTCCATTACTATCATTCTTTACCGTCTGTACCTGTATTGTTTTATGAACTACATCATACAACGCTAATGAATCTTTTTCATGAAACGCCTTGAAAAAAGCTGTGATAGTATGTTTGACCGCTTCTTCTTCTTGGTTTTGGGCAGCTAGTGCAATACTGAACAATCCCAATAAAAAACTAAGCGCATATCTTTTAACCATCATGATGTAGTTTCCCTGTAAATTAAGAATATAAATTGATTTTCTTTACAAAATCGGACTAGTCATTAAAACTCCTTACTTTTATGGTGCTAAAATCCAAAAACTAACTATGTCAACAGCAAAAAAAGAATATAAAAGAATCACCGTAAAATCATTGGTGGATATGAAAAAGCACGGAGAGAAGATTTCTATGCTTACCGCCTATGATTACTCTATGGCCAAAATTGTAGATGCCGCAAAGGTCGATGTTATTTTAGTGGGCGATTCTGCAAGTAATGTAATGGCCGGTCACGAAACCACCTTGCCCATTACCTTGGATCAAATGATTTACCATGCATCTTCCGTAATTAGGGCAGTACACAGGGCGTTGGTCGTGGTAGACCTTCCTTTTGGAAGTTACCAAAGTGACCCTAAGGAGGCATTGCGCTCTGCTATACGAATTATGAAAGAAAGTGGCGCCCATGCGGTTAAGTTAGAAGGTGGCGCTGAAATTAAAGAATCCGTTAAGCGCATTTTAGCGGCAGGGATACCTGTTATGGGGCACTTGGGACTTACACCACAATCTATTTACAAATTTGGAACCTATACCGTAAGAGCCAAGGAAGAAGAAGAGGCGGCACAGCTTATGGAGGATGCAAAATTATTGGAGAAATTAGGCTGTTTTGGTTTGGTTCTTGAAAAAATACCTGCTGAACTTACCAAAACCGTATCTGAAAGTTTAACCATTCCTACCATAGGTATTGGAGGTGGCAAATATGCTGACGGACAAGTTTTGGTGGTACACGATCTTTTGGGAATGACCCATGAATTCAATCCTCGTTTTTTACGTAGATACATGAATCTTTATGAAGAAATGGGCAAGGCCATATCTAATTATGTAGATGATGTTAAGCGTTTGGATTTTCCAAATGATGATGAGCAGTATTAGCGACCTAATAAAATTGAAAGGAGATAGTACCTTATTTCATTTTTGAATTTTAACGATCGTATTATCTCTGTTATGAGTTATTCAATGGTCAATATAAGAACACAGTAATATATAGCTCATTCTGGTAACGCATTTAAAAATCTGTATAAAGCAATCAAATTTTAATAAGTGATTCCACTCATTTAGTTTGACCAAAGCTCTAACGAAACTGGTTTCTACATGTAATCCAATCAAGAATTCAGAATTGACTTTTTATTGTTTCATCTGATGGTCTTTGAAAGTTAATGTCGCGGACAGCGCCTTAACCACAGGGGTTATCTTATCACTAGATGAAACAAGTAAACATGTAAATTCTTTATTTAAATAGTATTTTAGCATAAAACTTCTTGTTGAAAAAGCAATATTCCACAGCAGAAAATCTACAGGTCCTTTATGAGGACAACCACCTAATTGTTATCAATAAACGACCTGGTGATATTGTTCAAGGGGATAAAACGGGGGACCAACCTTTAAGCGAAACCGTTAAAGCCTTTTTGAAGAAAAAATACAATAAGCCCGGCAATGTGTATTTAGGAGTAGTGCATCGTTTGGATAGGCCTACTTCTGGAATCGTTGTCTTTGCCAAAACTTCAAAGGCGCTACCTAGACTTAATAAAATGTTTGCCGAAAAAGAAGCTCAAAAAACATATTGGGCCATTGTGAAGAACAAACCTAAAGACAAGCAGAAACGCTTGGTACATTACTTAAAACGAAATACTAAGCAAAATAAATCGTACGCGCACCTGCAAGAGGTTAGGGACAGCAAAAAAGCAATACTTACCTATCAACTATTAAAAAGCCTTCAGAATTACTTTTTATTGGAAATTGACCTGGAAACCGGTAGACATCATCAAATAAGGAGTCAACTTACGGCCTTAGGATCACCTATAAAGGGCGATTTAAAATATGGTTATTCCAGGAGCAATAAAGATGGTAGTATACATCTGCATGCCAGAAAGCTTTTGTTCATTCACCCGGTTAAAAAAGAACAATTGGAAATAACGGCCCCACCTCCCAATGACCCAATTTGGAATGCATGTCTTTAATTTCTGTATTTTTAAAGTTATCTAAACTAAACTCGTATGAACCGTTTTCCAATTTTCCTGATCGCTCTAATTTTTTTATCCTCTTGTGGCGGATATAATTCCATAGACTCCTTTTATAACAATCATAAAAATGATAATCAGGTAACTGCTATAAGAGTACCTCAGTTTATGCTGTCCATGCTTAGTGAGATATCGCCCGAAATGAAAGCACTAGTAGGAAACACAAAAGATTTAAGGTTTATGCAATTTCCCAGCGCAACTCCAGCAAAGTCGCAGTATCTAAACACTCAAATGAACGGTATAACAGGTACCTCTTTTATTGAAGTTTATAGAAAAAATGATGAACTAAAACGTAATGTGGTTTCCATACGCGAAAAACGAAATTCAGTAAAAGAAATACTTATTTACAATAACAACAACCAATCTGGTTCGTTTCTATATTTTAATGGTGATTTTGACCCAATTAAAGTACGTGAAATGGCTAAAAATGAGCAATTTACTAAATTTGGGGAGCATATAATTAATCAATTTGGCCCCAACACATTGGGTACACCCACCAATAATTAAATTCTTGAATTCATGATTTTGTTCTAACACTTTCAATGACCACTGAACTTAATATAAGGATACCTCCTACTATGGTGTTGGCCGCTGGAATTTCCGCAAGAAATAACGCCCCTATTACAATTCCATATATAGGTTGAATACTACTTAAGATACTTACGGTAGTAATGGTAAAATGCTTAAAGGTCATGAGAAACAAGGTGTGCCCAATAGCCGTTGTCAATACTGCTAATGCAAGAAGTGCCTGCCATTGAGATACAATGTCAACTAATGGCACCGTAAACATGAAGGGTATTAAGATACCCGCGGTAATAACCGTTTGGTAAACCATGAGTACGGAACCGTTATAATTGGACACTTTTTTCTTTAATAAAATATTTCTTAAGGCATAGGCTAAAGCGGACAACACCCCAAAACCAACCGCCAAGGAATTGGAATCTGCAAAATCTAAAGTTGGACTTAGCAAATACATGCCTAATAAGACCAGAACTGCCAATACTAAATGTATACGTTGAAATTTGGTACCAAGCATAATGGGTTCCAAAAATGCCGTTATAACAGGATACGTAAATAACGATAGCATACCAATGGCTACACTGGACAGTTGTAAAGCATAAAAGTAGGACAACCAATGTACGCACATAAGCACACCAGTTACACCTATAATCAACCAGTCCTCTCGTTTTATCCTGAAGGAGTACTTTTTATATAAACAGAATAAAATTAAGGCCACTGCGGCCAGTATAGCTCTTGAACCAATTGTGGTAGTTACAGGCAATTGAACATATCTACCCAATGCTCCAGAAGTAGCAATGAAGAACATGGCCAAATTAATTTCCAATAAATGACGTACATGTAATTTCTTCATTATAGAAACTACCTTAACGACTATGAGCCATAGCTTTCTCCCGTATAATTTGGGATACCGGCTTGTTTTGCAAGTGACTCTCTAACCAAGAAAGGATATCTAAATACAAAAATGCACGTTTCTCATAAGGATGATTTTCATACTTTTTAAGCTCTGCATGCAGTTTTTGAAACTCGGCCTTTAATTCATTGGGATAAATGCTCCCCAAACCTCTTAAAAATTTAATCATTTCTTTTTGTACGGCATGCATATCGTTCATTTTCAAAAGAAACTTATAAGTGCTCTTTAACTGTATTTCCAAATGATAGTCCATACCGGCTTCATAATGTGCCACAAGACTTAAAACCCGCGCAAAACACATTAAATCCTCGCGCATTTTTAAATTCTTGTTATCAATGATTTTTTTAAGATATTGAATACATGTTTTATTGTCCCCTACCCCAAAATACAGACACGCTATTTTATAATACAGTACCATAACATGATGTACATCTATACGGTCTCTATGTTTATTAATTCCGTATTCAATGATTTTGACCAAATACAACCCTTTTTCAAAAGTACCCTCTAAAAAGTGTAGGTTTAATTTATTGGCATTGATGTACATAAATACCAATGAGTTGATATTGTCATTATCCGGAAATTCCTTCTCCTTAATGGTTTGCTCCAAACGATCCAATACTTCTTTGAACTGAGAACTATATTGTACGTAAAATAAGGATTCCAACAAATAATGATTTCCTTTTAAAAAGAAAACCGGATTTAGGTAAATCATGTCCTTATTATCATAGAACAAATCCACCCATTTGCTGGAATATTTAAAACAGGATAAAAAGTCTTGTGTTAGAAAACTATACCACAGATAGGCTTTATATAACCACAATTTTTCACGAAAGCCTAAATCTTCTATGTTATACAAAGGCAAGTGGTCGTTAAAATACGTTTTAACCTTTTGGTAATCCTCATCACTACGTACATAACCTACCTTTAACATCATACCATACAACTGTAGGGATAAATTGGATAATTTACTGGTCATTACATTATGACCGGACAATTCCTTTGCCTGCACTGCCAACTCATTTGCCCTATCCGGTATACTTCTGGTTATGTACTGTGTTTCAATAATCTTTTCCAGTTCAACGATTTCATAGGCAATATTCTTTTCTTCATTTTCTATGGCAATGGTTTTAACCTTGTCAAGAATTTTAAGACTTTGCTTATAAAGTCCTTTTTGATACAAAATGGTCGCAAAATCCAGCTGCTCACGTATTTGCACCCTAATATTTTGATTAACGGGATTTAATCGTAAGCTGACCAATATTTGCTTATAAAGATGTGCTTTAAGGTTTGAGAGCTGTGCTTTTTTAACTATCCCACTTTCTAGTATTATTTTCTCATCATATTGCTTAATTTTATCCAATAAATTGAAAAGCGCTAGAAATTTTGCATCGGTATTTACCCCTAATCTGCCTACGTAAAGCTTAAACTGTCGCTTCTCGGATTTTGAAAGAGATTTCACTAAAACAAACAAAGCATCTTTATGGGCATTTGTCATCGTAAAAAAAAGTGTTTAAATAATTGCAATTCAGCATTTTATATACCTAAAAATCTGTCTTAACGTTGTAAACATGATAACAAAATTTATGAATTTTGTGTATTAGGTTATATATTCGTTTGACGAGTAAAATTACATAAATATAATGAGTAAAGATATAGTACAAATATTTGATACGACATTAAGAGATGGAGAACAGGTCCCCGGCTGTAAGTTGGACATGGACCAAAAACTGGTCATCGCTGAGCGTCTGGATTTACTGGGCGTTAATATCATCGAAGCCGGTTTCCCCGTTTCAAGTCCGGGTGATTTCAAATCTGTAGAAGCCATAGCAAAGCTCGTTAAAAATGCTACTGTTTGTGGGTTGACCAGAGCAGTAAAAAAAGATATTGAAGTAGCTGCAGAGGCTCTTCAACATGCCAAAATTCCAAGAATCCATACCGGTATTGGTACATCTGACTCCCATATAAAATTCAAATTCAACTCTAATCGCGATGCCATTATAGAACGTGCCGTAGCTGCGGTCAGTTATGCAAAAACCTTTGTAGAGGATGTTGAGTTTTATGCAGAAGACGCGGGTAGAACGGATAATGAATTCTTAGCTCGTGTTTGTGAAGCAGTTATAAAAGCGGGCGCAACAGTGCTCAATATACCGGATACCACAGGGTATTGCCTTCCTGAAGAATATGGAGGTAAAATTAAATACCTACGTGAAAATGTCAAAGGAATAGAAAAGGCAACACTATCCTGCCATTGTCACAATGACCTTGGACTTGCTACGGCAAATTCCATAGCAGGTGTATTGAATGGCGCTAGACAAATAGAATGTACAATCAATGGAATTGGTGAACGTGCCGGTAATACTTCTTTGGAGGAAGTGGTTATGATCATGCGCCAACATCCAGACCTTAATTTAGACACTACCATCAATAGTAAACTTCTGTATGATACCAGTAAAATGGTTTCCAATAAAATGGGAATGATCGTACAGCCTAATAAAGCTATTGTAGGAGCCAACGCATTTGCCCATAGTTCAGGTATTCACCAAGATGGTGTTATCAAAAACAGGGAAACCTATGAAATTATGGACCCATCTGATGTTGGTGTTACGGAATCGTCCATAGTCTTGACCGCACGTAGTGGTAGGGCCGCTTTGGCCTATAGGGCTAAGATAGTGGGCTATGAGCTGACCAAAACTCAATTGGATACCGTATATGAGGAATTTTTAGCCTATGCGGATTCCAGAAAAGAGGTTAAGGACGAGGATATCCACCAAATTGTGGAGACCTCAAAAATAGATTTACAACGTATTAGCTAACTATGCATTTAAATATCGCTGTATTGGAAGGTGACGGTATTGGGCCCGAAGTCGTTGCCCAATCCATTAAATGCCTGCGTTCTGTTGAAGAAACCTTTGGTCATAGCTTTACCTTTAAAAGTGGGTTGATCGGTGCAACCGCAATAAAAAAGACTGGAACCCCTTTACCCAAAGAAACTTTAAAAATCTGTAAGGAAACTGATGCTACCCTATTTGGTGCATTAGGTCTGCCAGAATTTGATGAGAACCCCAAGGCCAAAGTCTGGCCAGAACAAGGATTACTAAAATTACGTAAAGAGCTTGGCCTATTTGCAAATATTAGACCTGTTAAGGTTTTCCCTTCCCTGGTAAAGCAATCTCCCTTACCCAAAAAAAGTGTGAAGGATACTGATTTGGTCATTTTCAGGGAATTGTCCGGTGGTATTTATTACGGGGACAAAGCCGTGGGCAACGACCAAACTTCCGCAACTGATACCTGCACTTATACAGAGGCAGAAATAAGTAGAATAGCTCATTTAGCATTCAAGTCTGCACGCTCAAGAAAAAAGAAAGTAACACTGGTTGACAAAGCCAATGTTTTGGAAACTTCTAGATTATGGAGAAGAGTGGTCCATTCTATTTCAGAAAGCTATCCTGATGTTACCTTAGATTGTCTATTTATTGACAATGCCGCGGTACAGATGATTTTGAATCCGTCGCAATTCGATGTTATACTAACCGATAATATGTTTGGGGATATCCTTTCTGACCAAGGCAGTGTCATTGCGGGTTCTATAGGATTATTACCATCGGCTTCCGTTGGATTGGAACATGCCATGTTTGAACCTATTCATGGTTCTTACCCAGATGCTAAAGGCAAAAATATTGCCAACCCGGTAGCATCTATACTAAGTATGGCCATGTTATTGCAACATTTTAAAATGGATGAGGAATCCGATGCCGTGGTTGCAGCTGTTTTAAAATCATTTTCTAAAAAAATAGTTACTCCGGATATTATGGGAAGTTCCAAATATGGCACGAACTACGTAGGTGATTTTATAGCGGACAATATCATGGAATTGGATGGTACGTTCACCATTAACGATGAAAATATTGGTTTAGGCAAATCAACGATTATCTAGCCCAATTACTCCCGCAGCAATTGGTTTACAAAATCATCAAAATCGGCTTTAAACTCTAAAAATTTATCACCCGTTGCCGGACCATTGAATCCGGTGTGTATTTTTCTTATATCACCATTCTTATCAAGAAATATGGTGGTCGGGTAAGAAAGTACGTGGTTGAGCATGGGTAGTTTTTTCTGAGCTTCCTTCTTATCGTAAGACCCATACTGCGCCAGTAGAATAGGATAATTAACCCCAATTCTATCTTTAAGTCGCTTAATAGCCATGAATGCTTTTTCCTTAGTTTTGGCAGACTCAAATGCTAAGCCAATTACTTCCACATCTTTATTAGGATTTTCCGCTAAATAATTCACCAAAAATTTAGATTCATCCAAACAATTAGGACACCATGTCCCCATTAACTGCACAATGACCACCTTATCCTTAAAACGTTCATCTGCCAATGATACATGGGTATTGTTTAAATTTGGGAATGTAAAGGCCAATTTATCATAACCTTCATTGATAAAGGTTAGGGAATCTGGACTGGGCAAATCAAAATTTTCATTTCTTCTTGCTACGAACGGTTCCTTAAAATGGTTACCGGAATAAAACATTCCGTTCATACTGGAATCAGTAACTTTTGCGGTAAATAAAAAAGCATGCGCCCCATCAAAAGCAGACAACTTTAGAGAATCACCTTCTACTACCCCATCCAAAAACCTGTAATCTCCTGTAGTTGTCCTAAATGTGCCAGAGACCTTGTTTTTTTCTTGTAAAAAAATTCCCTTGCCCATATAACTGTCGTCCGTATTGGGACTAAAATTGGTTTCCCATATCCCAGATACATTTTGATCACTTGGTTTTTTAGTTGTAAAACGTTCCTCTTCACCATAGGTGGCCGTAAAGGGAACAACTCTATCCAAACTCTCCTTAACAAAAGAACCGGTTATCATGGTATCATCAAAGGTTCCTGCCAAATACCCCTCAAATACAGGGGTTTGCATTATTATAGAATCGCCAAAAATCGTTATTTCATCAACCTCAATAACTTCATCGGCATTAAAGATTTTCATGGTATAAATACCCTTGTCATCTTTCTCCACATTAAGATTGAACGGAAGTAGTTGATTGTCCATTACTTCCAACTCTACTCGCCATGGGCCTTCTGCTAAAATCTTAACCTGATTTTGTTTTTTACAGGATACTATTAAAAGACAAATCAGCACTATTCTTACAATTCTTTTCATCATCATTCATTTACAGCCCCGAAATAACAATTTATAACCCACAATTAAAAATTAAAAGAAACACTTATCTCCATATTGAATGTCTACAGTCATTGTTTTATCTTTGCGGACTTAAATGATTTGAATGAAAATATCATATAACTGGTTAAAGCAGTTTATAAAAATAGATTGGGAATCTGATAAAACAGCAGAACTTTTAACCGATTTAGGACTAGAGGTTGAAGGCGTTGAAAAATTTGAATCTGTAAAAGGAGGGTTAAACGGTGTGGTCGTTGGCCATGTACTAAGTTGTGAAAAACATACCAATGCAGACAAGTTAAATGTTACCATGGTAGATGTTGGTCAGGAAGCTCCTTTACAAATTGTTTGCGGGGCCCGTAATGTAGCTGCGGGACAAAAAGTACCAGTAGCAACAATAGGTACCACATTATATACCCCAGAAGGTGAGGCTTGGACCATTAAAAAAGGAAAAATACGTGGAGAGGAAAGCCATGGTATGATTTGTGCCGAAGACGAATTAGGACTAGGTAGCAGTCATGACGGTATCATGGTTTTGAACAAAAACGTTAAGGTTGGCACACCCTGTGCAGAATTATTTGATATTGAGTTGGATGAAGTCTTTGAAATAGGATTGACCCCTAACCGGGCAGACGCCATGAGCCATTTTGGTGTGGCCAGGGATTTAAAGGCCGGTCTTAAACAGAAAGAAATTACCAAGGAACTTATTACTCCTTCTACCAGTCATTTCAACATTAACGACCGTTCATTAAAAATTGATGTAGATGTCAAGGATTCTTCTTTGGCACCCAGATATTGTGGGGTTACATTAAGTAACTTAACCGTGCAACCCTCCCCTACCTGGCTACAAAATAGACTTAAGGCCATAGGTTTAACACCTAAGAACAATGTGGTAGACGCTACCAATTATGTGTTACACGAGTTAGGACAACCTTTACACGCTTTTGATGCAGCTAAGATCAAAGGAAATAAAATTGTTGTCCAAACCATGCCCAAGGGTAGCAAATTCACTACTCTGGACGGAGTGGAAAGAACCCTTCACGAAGACGATTTAATGATTTGTGATGCAAAGGAACCACTTTGCTTGGCAGGAATTTTTGGCGGATTGGATTCTGGTGTAACAGAAAGTACGACATCCATATTTTTGGAAAGCGCCTATTTTAATCCTGTATCTATTCGTAAATCTGCCAAGAGACATGGGTTAAACACCGATGCCTCTTTTAGGTTTGAACGTGGTATAGATATTGAAAATGTAGAATACAGCCTTAAACGTGCCGCCTTGTTGATCAAAGATATTGCCGGAGGCGAAATAACATCGGATATTATTGACCTTTACCCCAATAAGGTTAATAATTTTGAAGTTTTCTTGGCCTTTGAAAAAATCAATAAATTAATTGGGCAGGAAATTCCACAAGATACCATCAAATCCATTTTAGCATCGCTTGATATTAAAGTAAAGAATGTTACCGAAGCTGGTATGGGGTTAGAAGTTCCTTCTTATAGGGTAGATGTGCAGCGCCAAGTAGATGTCATTGAAGAGATTTTACGGGTTTATGGTTATAACAATATTGCATTTGGCAATAAATTAAATGCTTCCATAGCCACTACTTCTCCAACAGAAGATCATATCATACAAAATACAGTAGGTAATCTTTTGGCTTCTAAAGGTTATTATGAAATCTTGACCAATAGCCTTACCAATCCAAATTATGCTGAGCTATTAAACAATGACGATAATGATACTACCTCTGTTCAAATCATTAATCCATTAAGTGGTGATTTGTCCGTACTAAGAAGGGCTTCCTTATTTTCCGCATTGGAATCTGCCAATTATAATATCAATAGAAAACGGAATAATCTTAAGTTGTTTGAATTTGGGAAGACCTACCACTCCAGAGAAAATAAAAGAACAGAGAATAAATACCTCAGTATTTTATTGTCCGGGAATACCTTACCGGAAAGCTGGACCAATAAACCAACCGCCACCAACTTCTTTGAATTAAAAACTATTGTAACAACCATTCTTACACGTTTAGGTTTAAAGGATTTAAAAAGTGAACCAACGGAATCCAACCTATTCTCTGAAGGACTTTCCTTTTATTACAAAAAAAATAATTTGGTTTCCTTTGGTTTGATAAAAAAATCTATTTTAAAGCATTTTGATATTAAACAGGATATTTTATTTGCTGATTTTAATTGGGATGTAATCTTAAAACAATTAAGCAAGTCACCTATTCTATATAAAGAGATTCCAAAATATCCAGAAGTTAAAAGAGATTTTGCCCTATTGCTGGATCAAAAAACAAGCTACAAAGAACTGTATGAATTGGCCAATAGTACGGAACGAAAGTATTTAAAGGATGTTTCTCTTTTTGATGTCTATGAAGGAAAAAACCTTCCTGAAGGTAAAAAATCCTATGCGGTTAGTTTTACCCTACAAGACGATAAAAGCACGTTGACCGATAAGCAAATTGAAAAAATAATGGGCAAGCTCCAGAGAAACTACGAAGAAAAATTGGGAGCCAGCCTACGTTGATCAATACAACTTTACCGGTAAAAAAACTGCATCTATTTCATGAATGATTCCGTTAGACTGTGTCGCGTCCGCTCTAACGATCGTAGCCTTGTTACCTGCATTATCCGTAAGTACAATGTCTATTCCGTTCATGGTAGCTGTTATCTTTTCCCCTAAGATAGTGGTGAATTTTGCAATACCTTTTCCCCGGCACATAGCCCGTAATATGGATGATGCAGAGAATTTACCCGCAATAATATGGTAAGAAAGAATATCTCTTACCATTTTGCTGTTTTTAGGGTCCAATAATTTATCCGCCGTTAGTTTCGGCAACTTATTAAAGGCTGTATTTGACGGTGCAAATACAGTAAATTCCCCATCATAAGCCAACACCTTATCTAAACGGGTAGATTTTAAAATAGATGAAAGTGTAGAATAATGCTCAAAAGTAGCTGTACGCTCTTCTATGGTTGTATTGGAAATTAATAAGCTAGATGGTAACTGCTCTGCAGGAAGGTTGATTAAGGAGGCCTGTGCGGATACGGAAACTGCACACATTAGGGCACAGCACAATGTGCACAATATCAATCTTTTCATGTAGTAAGTTCTTTTAGGGCTCAAGTATAAAAAATCGATAAAATGCACGATTTCTCCGTTAATATACAACTTCATGCATAGTAGTCCTATGCAAAATTATTCAAATCATTAATTTAACAAAATATTAACATTTCATTAGATTAAACAAAATTTCAATCAATTTATTAAATGGCTAACTTTGAGGGGATTGCTAAAAAAAGAGATATGCTACTACCGAAAATAGACCTGGAAAAAAAACTTGAAAAAATTAAGACCCAAAGATTAAAATCTGAAGACCACACACTAAAGAAAGTTCTTGATATCCTTTCCCAAGTAGATAAAGACTATGAAAGAATTGAAAATAATCTACATTCTTCACATAAAACCATTAAGAATAATTTTAATATAGATGAACTGGACCATCTGAAAATTTATCATCTTGAGGATATAAAGAATATATGTATAGATTACCGTTTACGGTTTTTGGATACTAAATATTTTAAAGGAAAGTTACCTGCTGAAGCTGTTTCTAAAATAAAACAACTAGAAAATGTACATCATACAGAAATTAAAGGTTTTAAAATAATTGCCCCTTCTAAATTATTTAAGTTAGAAGACAAGGATGACCCTTTACTTTTTGCGCCTATAGGCAATGATTACTATTACCTAATACATAAATGGGGCAATGATTTACATCCATTTAGAAAAATACTTATGTGGCCCTTTAAAAATATAGTGAATCTAACCATTTTAGTAGGTATTCTAAGCTATTTTGCCACACTGTTAATACCCAATGGTCTTTTTTCCAAATCTAGCACTAGTGCAGAATTCTGGATTATCTATTTTTTCGTTTTTAAATGTCTTGCAGCAGTAGTTATTTTCTATGGCTTTGCCCTGGGTAAAAATTTTAACCCGGCCATATGGAACAGTAAGTATTTTAATAGCTGATTTATTGGTATGATTTAATGAAGAAACTTTGCGGAACACCCTCCAAATCTATATGATCTACTACTTTGAATTCTGGAGCAGTGCTTAATCTTAAAATGCCACCTTGTTGTGTTTCATTTTTCTTCTTATACCCTATTAGAATAAATTCGTTGGCTTCATCAAAACCAATAGCTGTGGTGGATGCAATATTATATTTAACATCCAATTCAGATTTGGTCAAAAAGTTTTCGTACAAATAAACGATAGTACTATTTTTTTCAAAATTATAAACGGCCGGTACTTCAGTAACAGTAGCAGATGTAGCTGTTTTTTGATAATATATTTGACCTGTAGCATCCATATAAATGTCCTTGGCTGTTAAAAATCCGGGTTCGGTACCTTTCCCATACATGGTATATGTTTTATCTAAACTTATAGGGTCTAAGGTGGTATGCAATTCTGGATAGGCAACTACAATATGGCCCGAATTATTTTTCAACAATTTAGTTGCATCATTCCCCAAATCCAATTCCGTTAACTGTTCTTTTGAGTCTTCATCAATAACACTTAAGTAATAAGCATTAGACTCATATTCATCCTTGGTCAAAATGAACAACCTGCCCTTAGATGATATGACATCAATTGGTTTTTTGTCTAACTGTATATCTATATAAGAAGTTTCAGAATGGGTAGTCCTTGGGATAGCCCTTAATGCAAAATAATTATTCTTACCATCTAATTGTTGTATATAAGAAATGTACAACGCTTTATCAGTATAGGCTAAGGCAGTAACCTGCAAATTACAAGGATTTACATCTGTGAAAACAGCAGTTCTAAACGTACTATCCTCATCTGCATTATACAATTGAACATTGGCCTCACAGTTATTAGTGAAATAATAACCAAGGTATTGCCGATCCCTAAATTTTTGAACACTACTTGAAATTTTTTCAAAATCTGTGGATGCTTCTTTTAACGTTAAACCTGTTTCATTAGAGGTCAACACTATTGCGGAGATTTGGTTGTCCTTTTCTAAAAAGACCGTATAACCTGCTTCAATTATAGAGGAAGGTACTTCTAAATCTGTATTGGTGGGTGTTTCACAAGCTAGGATACTTAAGGCCATACCAAGGCAGGCCACATATTTGTAGGTTTTCATAAAACATTGATTTGGGTTAATCTATGTTATGCTTAAACAGTGTACATCTTGTTACGCTGCTCTTTTAATGCCTTGTCAGACATATATTCATCAAACGTAGAATACCTATCAATGTTGCCTTTAGGGGTTAATTCTATGATCCTATTTGCTACAGTTTGTGCAAATTCATGATCATGGGTAGTAAAAAGTACCGTTCCCTTAAAATTCTTTAAAGAGTTATTGAATGCAGTAATACTTTCCAGGTCCAAATGGTTAGTGGGCTCATCCAACATTAAAACATTGGCTCTTAGCAGCATCATTCTACTTAGCATACAACGCACTTTTTCCCCTCCGGAAAGGACGGTACATTTCTTTAATGCCTCTTCCCCACTAAACAACATTTTTCCTAAAAAGCCTCTTATATATACTTCCTCACGTTCTTCCTCCGTTTTGGCATACTGTCTTAACCAATCTACCAAATTTATATTTTCATTAAAAAAATCAGAATTATCTGCCGGTAAATATGATTGTGTAGTAGTAACACCCCATTGGTAAGAACCTTTATCCGCTTTTTTATTTCCATTAATGATTTCATAAAAAGCAGTAGTAGCCCTTGAATCCCGAGAAATAATGGCAATCTTGTCTCCCTTGGCTAGGTTGATATTGATATTATCAAATAACAATTCTCCTTCATCAGTGGAAGCAGAAAGTCCTTCTACTTGTAGTATTTGGTCGCCAGCCTCTCTTTCCCTATCAAATATAATGGCAGGGTATCTTCTACTTGAGGGCTTTATATCATCTACCTTTAATTTGGACAGCATTTTTTTTCTAGATGTTGCCTGCTTACTCTTAGCGACATTGGCGCTAAAACGAGAAATAAATTCTTGCAACTCTTTGGCCTTTTCTTCTGATTTCTTGTTCTGTTGCGCTCTCTGACGTGCTGCTAATTGGCTACTCTCATACCAGAATGTATAATTACCAGAATATAAATTAAGTTTACCAAAGTCAATATCCCCTATATCCGTACAGACAGTGTCCAAAAAGTGACGGTCATGCGATACCACAATAACGGTATTTTCATAATCTGCCAAGAAATTCTCTAACCAGCTGATAGTTTCATAATCCAAATCATTGGTAGGCTCATCCATTATCAATACATCCGGATTTCCAAATAGGGCCTGTGCCAAAAGCACCCTTACCTTAAGTTTGGAATCCAGCTCGGACATTAAAGTATAATGATACTCCTCATTAATTCCTAGATTAGAAAGTAAGGCGGCAGCATTACTATCTGCATTCCACCCGTTCATTTCCTCAAAACTAACCTGCAACTCCCCTATCCTATCTGCATTTTTATCATCATAATCGGCATAAAGGGCATCTATTTCCTTTTTAATTTCATACAAAGGTTTGTTCCCCATAACCACGGTCTCTAAAACGGTATATGCATCGGCAGAGTTGTGGTTTTGCTCCAAAATGGACATCCTTTTTCCTGGCTCTAAATGCACATGGCCAGAGGTAGGCTCTATTTGACCAGCCAAAATTTTTAAAAATGTGGATTTCCCTGCACCATTGGCACCGATAATACCATAACAGTTTCCTTGGGTAAAAGCAACATTTACTTCATCGAACAACACCCTTTTACCAAATTGAACAGATAGATTAGATACAGAAAGCATAATAATAGTAATTTAAAAATCCGTGCAAAAATACAGAATTAATACCCTTTTTCAAGTATGTAAAGCATCTATTTCAATTAACTTTTTCATAGAATTACCTTCACAATATTTAACTAGCTATTAACAGCTAGCAGCCCTTACGTTCCTTATTTTTGAAATGTATCAGTCCCTAATACTATATGATTAGAATTTTACTCTCTACTATTGTTCTTTTTTCCGTGGCTTGCTCCTCTTCCAAAAAGGATAAGGATACTGTTTTATTTGCAGGTGAAATTGTTAATCCCACAAGTGACCAAGTTGTACTTTTTAAGGGTGGTGAAAAAATAGATTCTGCTCAGCTGGATAACAAGAATAGATTTAAATTTAATTTGGCCAATATTGAAAATGGTCTTTATCATTTTAATCTTGCTCCGGAATATCAATATGTCTACTTGGAGAAAGGAGACAGCCTTATGGTTAGGCTAAATACAATATATTTTGATGAATCTTTGGTTTTCTCCGGTACAAGCGAAGAATTGAACAATTTTCAATTGGACTTGTTTTTATCTGCAGAGGAAGAAGAAAGCGACATGTATTCTGAATATTATGAGATGGAACCAGAAGAGTTTCTAGCTAAAATTACCAGCTTAAAGAATGGAAAATTACAGCGCTTGAACGAATTAAAAGCAGAGTCCTCTATATCTGATGATGGTTACGAACTTTTGGCCGGTAATATTGAATATACTTATAATAGATATAAAGAAATTTACCCGTTTCAACATCGAAGAAAAACTGCCGAGCAAAATATACATGATTTACCAAAAGATTTTTATTCATACAGAAGTACGGTAGACTACAACAATAGCAATTTTACCTATTTACGACCATATTATGATTTCATGAAGGCTCATTTTGGAAATATGTCCTACATGAATTGTAAAAAAAATTGCCTGGACAGAAATTTTAAAATCAGCAAACATTTACATCATTACAAACATAAATTACATTTAATAGATAGCCTTGTTATTGAAAAAGAATTAAGGGACAATCTATTCAGAAATGTAGCTTTTGATTATCTTTTAAAAAGAAAGGACAAACCAAAATACAATGAAATGTTCTTGACAGAATTTAAAGAAGTGTCAGGAAATAATATGCATATTGAGGAGATTGAAAATCTATACGAAGGCATCTCAAATTTGCAACCGTCCAAAGCTATACCCAATTTAAGTGTAGCTTCATTTGATAACGAGACAAGAACCCTTGCGGAAATTGGAAAAAATAAAAAGGTGATGTTCTATTTCTGGTCCGGAAATAATAAAAAACAATACCAGGAAATTTTTGAGAGAGTAGCTGAACTAAAGAATAAAAAGCCCGGTCATGAATTTGTAGGTATCAATATTAGAACAGATTATAGTGATTGGAAGGTTATCTTAAAAAATCTTGGTGTAGATACAAAATCTCAATACCATACAGATAACTATAAGGAGTTTACTGAGACCTTGGTCATTTACCCAATGAACAAAGCCATTATTACGGATAACGGGGTTATTGTAGATGGCTTCTCCAACATTTACTACAACTAATTAAAATTTTAGATTTCTGTAATACTTTTTAGGAGCTATGTCTTTCCAATAGTTTTTCAAACCAAAGTCCTGGTAAAATACTTTTAAGGGTCAAGGAGAATTTTTGAATAAAGGAGCCTACTTTATAATGTGGCTTAGGATTTTTGGTCTCAATAATTTTAGCGATTTTTCTACCAACATCCCTAGGGTCTCCCCCACTGTCTACATCTTCGTCTATGGATTTTAATGTGGTTTGATAGTTTTCCTTATACGGCGAATTTTCAATAACCGGGGCATGATACCTTCCTAAAGCTATATTGGTCGCAAAATCTCCTGGAGCCAAGGTGGTAAATTTTACGCCAAAATTTTTGGTTTCCATTCTATAACTTTCCGTCACTACCTCCAAAGCAGCCTTACTAGCAGAGTAAATACCTCTGTAAGGCAATCCCATATACCCTGCTATAGAAGTAATATTGATAATTAATCCGTTTTGTTGACGGCGCATAATGGGCAAAACTTCATTAATTACACTAAGAGGACCATTAAAATTGGTTGCGAAAGCCTTATTTATTTCTTCATGGGGAGTTTCTTCCATAGGGCCGGTAATACCTACGCCTGCATTATTTATCAAAACATCCAACGCATGTTCCTTTTCCATTAAGGATTCCACCGCTTTGGCAATGGTATTTTGGTTTCGCACATCCATTACCAAAAGTGGAAAATCTGAAAATGTTGGATATTTAGATTTATCTCGTGTAGTACCGTAGACTTTGTATCCTTTTTCAATTAGGTACACTCCTATGGCTTTTCCAATTCCGGAAGAACCTCCTGTTATTAAAACTACCTTTGATTTCATTTTTCAGAAAAATAAGTGAACCAAAACCATAGATGATACTGGTTTTTAACAAGTTAACTTTACTAAACTTATTTGAGTATAAGATACAAAAAAAGGCAAGCTACCTACATCGCACCGCTACGACCGTATACCCTTGCTGCGTTCCCACCCTGGGGGATTCTACAGGAGCTGGTCGTGTAGGACTTGCCAGCTGCAAATATACAATCTTTTAAATCTTTCACAATCCTTTTAGTTTCTAATTTTTATGAATTAAATTGCCTTCTTTAATCATCAATTCTTACGTGCTGAAAATCAGCATAGAAACATAAACACCCTATATTTTTAATGAGAATATTTAAGTTAATTTGTTTACTTCTTACATCCAGCTTTTATCTGGCTTGCGGTAGTGGCAATCAAAAAGCTTCAAATTTATTTGAAATTACGATTGATAAAAGTGTAAAAAAAATTACCAGATACGACGAAATCGCCGTTTCAATAAAAAATAAAAAGAACAAGGAAATTGAACTTGTTTCCTATAGTATTGATGGCAAAGAAATTCCTTTAACCAACAATACCATTAAAATAGATGTACCCACATTAGGAAACAAGACCCTAACCGCAAAAATCAATTACGAGGGCGAAACCGTAACCATAAATAAAAACATAAAAGTTTTTTCCGAGAAAGCTCCTGAAATTTATACATATACCATAATCAAGGAATATCCTCATGATACCGGTGCCTATACTCAAGGTCTAGAATTCTATAAGGATACATTGTATGAGAGTACAGGAAAAAAAGGGAAATCATTTTTAAGAAAATTGGATTTTAATACAGGTAAAGTTTATGAACAAATAAATTTAGATGACAGTTATTTTGGTGAAGGCATTACCTTATTAAATGGTAAAATATATCAATTAACCTGGAAAAGCGGACTTGGTTTTATCTATGACCTAAATACATTTAAAAAGTTGGACAATTTTCAATATGGGAAAAGTCGTGAGGGATGGGGACTTGCCAATGACGGCAATAAAATTTATAAAAGTGATGGAACGGAAAAAATATGGTTCATCAACCCGGATCATATGACCGAGGATGGTTATATTGAAACAGTGACTAATTCGTCAATTGTAAACTCGGCCAATGAACTGGAATTCGTAGATGGAAAATTATACGCCAACGTATATCAAAAGCCCAGTGTAATGATAATCAATAGTACTTCTGGTGCTATAGAAGGTGTCATCAATTTTAGTGGATTAAGTGATTTAATTACAAAAACAGAAGATTGGGACAAAGTCAATAACGTTTTAAACGGTATAGCATATCATCCAGCACGAAATACATTTTTTGTTACCGGAAAATTCTGGGATAAAATGTTCGAGGTTAAAATTCAGAAAAAATAATATGGATGAATACAGGAAAGAACTTGTTGTAACTCAAAATGACCTGGACGACCTAAACCATGTTAATAACGTTCGTTACGTTCAATGGATTCAAGACATCTCTAAGGAGCATTGGAAAAACAAGGCGCCTTTAGATTTACAAAAAGAAGTTATTTGGGTAGTTCTTAGCCATTTTATTGAATATAAAGCAGCTGCATTTTTACATGACCCAATCCTAATGACCACCTATATTGAAACCAGCAAAGGAGCAAAATCTACAAGAATCGTGGAAATGGTTCATGGGAAAACAAAACAAATTCTGGTGCATGCCCGTACAGAATGGTGTTTATTAAATAGTAGTACTAACAGGCCCATAAGGGTATCTGACAAACTCAAGGATATTTTTCTTTAATTAAAATTTATTGATGGTTGTGTCATTAAAACCACTTTTTATATTCTTGATTTTTTTTACCATAATCTTTACAACTTCATGTAGAAAAGATTTTGAATACTCCCCTAGTGCAGGAAATTTATCTTTTTCTAAGGATACCGTGTATTTAGATACCGTTTTTGCTAATATTGGCAGTAGTACATATAAATTAAAAGTATATAACAATTCTAAAAACGATATTCTTATCCCTCAGATTTCCCTGCGCAACGGAAACGAAAGTTTTTATAGATTAAATGTTGATGGAGTTGCAGGAAAATCATTTGAAAGTATTCCTTTATATGCCCAAGACAGTCTTTTTATTTTTATTGAAACAACTATTGACATTACGGATAACAGTACTGAAATCATTTATACCGATGCCATTTTATTTGACCAAGCTCCACACCAACAATCTGTAGAGTTAATTACTTTGGCAAAGGATGCCATCTTTATATATCCCGATTACAAAACAGGAAGTAATTCTAACCAACTCACCCTTTATACCAATCAAGATGGAAGTAATGTAATTGTAGACGGGTTTGAATTAAATGTTGACGATTTAAATTTTACCAACACTAAACCATATGTCATTTACGGGTATGCAATTGTACCTGAAAGCAAAGAATTACAAATAGATGCTGGAGCCAGGGTTTATTTTCACAATAATTCTGGTTTGGTCGTATCAGAAAATGCGCGCTTAACCGTAAACGGTAAACTAAGTGAGGACAAAGATAATTTAGAAGGCGAGGTTATTTTTGAAGGAGACCGACTTGAACCTAATTTTGAAACTATGCCCGGTCAATGGGGAGCTGTTTGGATCAGTCAAGGAAGTACGAATAATCTAATGGACTACCTGACCATAAAAAATGCCCAAATTGGCTTGTTTGTTGAAGGTAACTCTAACCAAAATATCCCGACATTGACTATAAGAAATAGCCAAATATTCAATAATACTCAGCATAATATCTGGGCCAAACATGCTAATTTACTTGCAGAAAACCTAGTTTTAGGAAATTCAGGATCTACCTCCTTACGTATAGAGCACGGCGGCACCTATTCTTTTACACATAGCACTATTGCCAATTATTGGAACAAAGGCTTTAGAAGCCAACCAGCCATTACCATTACCAATGGCTCTTTAGACGATACGGGAATTGAACATAATTTAGAACAACTAAGTTTTAGAAATAGTATTATTGATGGGAACTCCTCATATGAACTTGAATTTAATCCTAGTAGTAATCAATTGTTCAATTTTAATTTCGATCATTGTTTTATAAAATACTTCCAAGACCAAATTCCAAATGAAAATCAAGAACTTTATATTTTCTCGAACACTGAATATTATAATACCATTTATACCGATGTAAAATTGGATTATTTTTCAGCATCCAACAATGATTATAGGATTGGTCTGGAATCTAAGCTTATCAATTTAGGGGAACCAAATGTAGCCAACGAAATACCTTTTGACCTATTAGGAACTTCACGAATAGCTGGTGCAGATTTAGGTGCCTATCAGGCAAAAGAGAAGGAAACAGTCAATAAATAGCCTCTAAATTGAAGGTTTTTTCCCTCACAAAGCCTATAAACATTGATTATATCAATAAAACCTCCATTTTTATAAGGACATTCTTGGTCGGTAATTAACTGGCTATAAGTAATTTCGTATTAGACACTTAATTACTTTTGGACTATACGTATACCATAATAGATTCTGACGCTGTATCCAATTTGCAGTTACATGCATTTTTGGATGAGTATGGGGATTTTGATTGTATTAACTCCACCACTAATCCTAATGATGGATTAAACGATATTTTAAAATATAGCCCAGATATCGTATTCATTAATTTAAATCATGATTACGCATCTATATTTTTAATGGTCATGGAAATACACCAATACGTAAATGAACTTCCTATTCTTATTGGTATAGCTACGTCCAAGGATTATGCTTATGATGCTATTAAAAATGGATTCTTTGATTATTGGCTTCAACCCTTTAATGAATTCGATATTAGAAAATCGTTATTGAAATTAAAGAAGAGAATGCCAAAAGAGAAGGCACCAGCTACCTTATGCTTAAAATCGTATAATGATTTTCAGTATTTGAACACCAATGACATCCTATATTTAAAGGCCGATAACAATACCACGGAGTTTTTTATGAAAGATGGTACAATTACCAACGCCTACAAAACACTAAAGACCTTTGAAAAAACGTTACCTAATAACTTTATGCGTATTCATCAAAGTTATATAGTCAATACCGACTATGTATCTAGAATAAATTTTGGTAAGTCTATATGTGCCCTTAAAACAGTTAATGAGCATTTACCGTTTTCCAAGACTTACAAGAAAAATATGGATAACCTTAAAAAAGTTTTATCCAGAAATACACTTTCTTCCCTAAATTAATTAATTCTCTCAAAACTAGGTCATTTACTAGCAGAACCCATACATATACTAAAGTATGGAATAAGTTGCTATTTGAATTCTTAAAGGATATTACTTTGGCAGTATAATAAACCAAAAACCCCTAAAACAAACAAAGAAAATGAAAAAAGTAACAAGTATTTTAGCAGTAGCAGTAATGGCGTTAGGAATGGCAACTTTTGTAATTGAAAATGGCGCTAGCGAATTTGATTTTTTAAATGATATTTCAAAAGCATTAGCATGTTCTGATTGTTCAGCTGAATTACCTCCACGAGGTACTACATCGGGATTAAGCTAGTCAGCTATTATTACCATATAAAAAGTCTTCAACCGTAGGTTGAAGACTTTTTTTTTATACCTTGGTTTCAATAATATCCCATAAACCTATTTCTTGCTTAAAAAATACCTGCATACAATACTACTCTTGATCTCACTTCAAGCATGTACCAACTCGGATATTAAACTAGAGGATAAGATTCCAGCTACTAACAATGATAGTATTAGTATTTGGATCAAGGAAGGTCAAAGTTTTAAGAATAACAATGTCAAGAAACTACAATTCTTACAAAAGGCGGTACTTTATGCCGAGCAACAACCATCCGATACCTTAAAAGCCAAGTACTATTCCCAACTCTCCCTTAACCAAAATTTCACCTTTGACAGTACACTCTTCCGTAAGATCAACAAAAAAGCTATACTACTAAATGAGAGAATCCATGATTCTTTGTCCTTAGCCAACACCTATTGGGATTTGGCTCTTTTTTATGATAAATATGCCGTTCAGGATAGTACATATTATGCATATAACGAGGCACAAAAAGTTTTTGAAAGGCTCAATGAAACAGAATTATCCGGTAGAATACTATTGGAAATGGCTAAAATTCAAATTGAAATAAAAGACTATATCGGAAGTGAGTCCGCAATTATAAAAGCTATTGAACAATTTAAAAAAACGGACAATACACTTTTCCTATACCATAGCTATAACTTACTTGGCATATTATCAGGTGCTTTGGGAGAGTACGACAATTCTCTTTCTTACTATAACGAGGCAATATATTATCTAAGTTCCTTAAATTTTAAAAATTATGAAGAAGCACAAGTTATCAATAATATAGGGGTTTTATATAGGGATAAAAAAGAATACAAGAATGCGATTGATAATTTTTTCAATGTAATTACCACTAAAAACATATTACAGGACAAACCTAAGTTATATGCTATAGCGTTAAGCAATTTAGCAGCTTGCAAATTGTATAGCGAAGACACTTTAGGGGTAAAAAACATTTTTAAGCGAGCTATTGATATTAAGACCCAAGAAAAACAAACCGCAAGCCTTGCCGGCTCTTATTTTAATTTTTCTGAATACTTAGTTTATGCAAAGGATACAATAGCAGCTATAACAAGTGCCCAAAAAGCGGAAAATCTTTCATTAGAAAGTGAAAATCTTGAAATCCTGCTTCAAACTTGGTCACTATTGGCCACTTTGGACAAAAAAAATTCTATAGACTATTTTGAAAAATATATTCGATTAGACGATAGTTTACAAAAAGAAGAACGTAAACAGCAAAACAAATTTGCCCGTATACGCTTTGAAACTGATGAGTTTATAGCAGAAAATGTTGAATTGGAAAGTGAAAAAAATCTGCTATCCAGACAAAAAAGTATTTGGATTACTATTGCTGGTGGGTTATTTCTACTAGGTCTATCCATTTATATTATTATAACCCAACGTGCCAAAAACCAAAAACTACGTTTTGACCAACAACAGCAAGCCAATAACCAGGAAATTTTTAATTTAATGCTTACCCAAAAACAAAAGGTCGATGAGGTTAAACGCATGGAACAAAAACGAATATCCGAAGAATTGCATGATGGGGTACTAGGCAAAATGTTGGGAGCCAGAATGATTTTAACAGGCTTGAACAAACGTGTAACAGAAGAAGCTATTGCAGAAAAATCCAAAGCTTTGGGCTCTCTTCAAGAAATTGAAAATGAAATCCGGTCTATTTCCCATGAACTTAGTCACACTGCTTATCAAAAAATAAACAACTTTACAGATTCTATAGAATCGCTTTTAGAAGCCGCCAAAAGAAATGTAACCATCAACACTTTTTTTAAATTTAATGAAGATGAGGATTGGGATAGTTTAGATGGTGATATTAAAATTAATGCGTACAGAATTATTCAAGAAACTTTTCAAAATGCCATAAAACATGCTAAATGCAACACTTTTGAGATTACCTTTCTAAGAACTGATGATGAATTTAAAATTATTATGAGCGATGATGGCGTTGGTTTTAAAAACGTAAAAGGCAAAAAAGGTATTGGTATTAGAAATATAACTTCAAGGATAAACAAACTAAACGGAACCTGGAATATTGAATCCGCTAAAGGTCAAGGAACCACAATTACCCTGCATATTCCAATAAAAAATAAAACAAATAAAGTTGTGGATAATAATACTAGGTTTAAAAACGTTTAGTAACTTACAATAGCATAGAACATTTATAATGGATTCAACAGTTAGGGTTTTAGCGGTAGATGATCATGAAATGACGACCTTGGGATATAAATATATTCTGGAGGATTCTGAATTCAATGATTTTAACGTAAAAGTTGAAATCGCCAAAAGTTTTGAAAAAGGGAAGGCCAAAATTGAGCTTTCCAAGCGGGCTATTCCGTATGATATCATCTTATTGGATATACAGCTGTTTTCCATAGAATCCAAAGACCCTAGAACAGGTATTGACCTTGGTATCCTTGCCAGGGAAGAAGTACCCAAATCAAAAGTTGTATTCATGTCTTCTTACAGTGATAATTATCGGATTAACAATATCTTTAAAAAGGTAAACCCTGATGGTTATATGGTAAAGTCCGAAATAGATGAACTTTCCCTAAAAAGTATGGTGGAGACTATTAGAAATGGTTCTTCCTATTACACGGCCAGTGCTTTGGCGGCAATTAGAAGAAGAATGTCCAGTGATATTACAATAGATGACCAAGACCAAAAAATTCTGTATCACTTATCTCAGGGAATACACACTAGGGATATTGCTCCTTTAATAGGGTCTGCAAATACAACCGTAGAAGCAAGAAAAAGGCAACTGAAAGCATTATTTGATATTAAAAATGGAAACGATTTAGCCCTCATTAATGAAGCTAAAAATCGCGGATTTCTTTAACAATTAGCAACTTAAACTAAGTTATTGATAATCAGTGACTTATATTTTAAGTGCAAATTTTTATTATAATATCCTCCAAAATTCTAAGGTTTTCCTAGTGTAAACAAATTGAGGAGAAAAGTATCTTTATAGAAAGAATGCTATAAAAAAATTGCGTATGCCTTTCAATTTTGAAAACTTCATCAATAACTCAAGATCGAAATTAGAATACAATAAAGAAATCGTTGGACTTAATGAATTTCTTTCCAGCCTTGAGTTTTCCTACTTTTCCAAGGTAAAATTAAAAAGCAAAAGTATAACCTCTAACGGCATCAATTTGGTGTTGGAACTGGATTGTAACCTGGATTTAATGGAGCTATTTTCTCATTTTAATACAGGTAGATGGGGAAATAACCATAAAAATCAAGCTCCACTACATCATGGTCTGGAAATACTTAATTTAAAGAATAAACACGTAATAGATATAGATGAGCTTACCATCTCATTAAACGACACCAATATTGTTGTAAAACGTATTTACGATAAAAGCATACCTACACAGTTCAATAATATATTGAAACAAATAGCGTGTAACTATGTGTTTTTGACCAAGGGTCTTACACAAAAGCCTTATGAAATCTTTGTACCCATCTTTGAGGACAATTTAGAAAATGCCGAAAATTCTGATTCTTTATTAGATTTTGCCCCAAAATCTTATTTAGAATTCTGGGGCATTTATCTTGACAAAGATGATGAAGCCTCTATTTATGACGTTATGAGAACTACATACGTTAGTGGCGACCTTGAGTTTCTAACTGAATAATTACGATTAAAAAACTAGTTTAGGCGTTAAAAATAGGCCTGGTGTTCATCATTGCATTAACCTTGGACTTAACGGTATTCAACGTTTCTTCATCTTCTGGATTATTAATGACCTGATCAATTAAATCAACTACTGTTTCCATATCGGTCTCTACAAGGCCACGGGTAGTAATTGCTGCTGTACCAAATCTAATTCCAGAGGTTACAAATGGTGACTTATCATCAAACGGTACCATATTTTTGTTTGCAGTTATATCTGCTTCTACCAAAGCTTTTTCAGCATCTTTTCCAGATATATCCTTGTTTCTTAAATCTATTAACATCATGTGATTATCCGTACCACCTGATATAATATGATAATCGCGCTTAACAAATGCCTTGGCCATTGCATCTGCATTCTTTTTCACTTGCGCTATATACTCCCCATATTCACTTGTAAGCGCTTCACCAAAGGCAATAGCCTTACCCGCAATTACATGCTCTAAAGGCCCTCCTTGGTTACCTGGAAAAACGGCTAGATCCAACAAAGCGGACATTTTTCTTAATTTACCGTTCTTTAGTGTAATTCCGAACGGATTTTCAAAATCTTCTCCCATCAAAATTAGACCACCCCTAGGCCCACGTAACGTTTTATGCGTAGTTGTGGTTACAATATGGCAATGTGGAATAGGATTACTCAACAGTCCCTTTGTAATTAAACCTGCAGGGTGAGAAATATCAGCTAATAAAATTGCATTTACGCTATCCGCTATTTCTCTAAAACGAGCAAAATCCATATCCCTACTGTAGGCAGATGCCCCGGCAATAATCAATTTTGGTTGTTCTTCAGTAGCAATCTCCTGTATTTTATCATAATCCAATCTTCCAGTTTCCTTATCTACTCCATAAAAAACAGGCTCATAAAGTCTTCCTGAAAAGTTAACAGGGGAACCATGGGTCAAATGCCCACCATGAGACAAATCAAAACCTAAGATTTTATCCCCTGGTTTTAAACATGCATGATAAACAGCAGCATTGGCTTGCGATCCAGAATGTGGCTGCACATTGGCATACGCGGCACCAAAAAGTTCTTTTGCACGGTCTATGGCCAACTGCTCAACCTTATCTACAACTTCGCAACCACCATAATAACGTTTTCCCGGGTATCCTTCCGCATACTTATTGGTAAGTACGGAACCTTGGGCCTCCATTACTTGGGGACTGGTAAAATTTTCTGAAGCTATCAATTCAATTCCATTGATCTGACGTTGCTTTTCTTCTTCTATTAGATTAAAAATTGTAGTGTCGCGTTGCATGCTGTTGTTTCTTTTAAATAAGTTGCAAAAATACAAATAGACAATCTAATGAAATATAAAAATGATTAAAACGACTTACTTTTTATTAAATAAAAGTTAATAACTATATAAACCTGGGCCACTCAACATGTTTTGTTGAGGATTTCATCGAAAATATACTATTAACAACCCCTATTCGTTATCTATTAAGCTATTTGTGGCACGGCTGTTGAAATAGCTTCTTTAAATTCTAAAATTATTAGTCATGAAAAAATTTCTACTATTAAGTTTTATAGGAATACTACTTTCATGTAGTGGGGTAAAAAAAACACAGGAAGCTTTAAACTCCGGCAATTACATGGGCGCTATAAATAAGGCCATTGTCAATATTGCCGAAAACAAAACCAAGAAAAGCAATCAGACCTATATTGTTCTATTGGAAGAAGGTTTTCAAAAACATGCTGAACGGGAATTACAGCATATTAAATTTCTAAAGAAAGATGGCAATCCTGCTAATTATGAGGAAATCTATAATGCATACAATAATTTAAAGACGATTCAAGAGCGTATTAAACCTTTGTTACCACTTTATATTCAAGAAGAAAACAGAAAAGCGCAATTCAATTTTAAAAATTATGATGATAATATCATAGCCTCCAAATTGAATTTATCCGAATATTTATATGATAGAGCCAATTCACTCATTACCAATGCTACTTATAAATCTGATTATAGGACCGCTTACAATGAGCTTAATTATCTACAACAGCTTAATCCAAATTTTAAAGATGTTACCGCTAAAATAGAAGAGGCCTACCAAAAAGGATTGGATTATGTGTTGGTAGAAATGAACAATAATACAGATATGGTCATTCCTAGACGTTTAGAAGATGAACTTTTAAACTTGAACACGTATGGTTTAAATAATCAGTGGACAGAATACCACACCAATGAGATCAAGGATAGAGTATACGACTATTTAATGGAATTGTCTTTTGAAAATATAAACATTTCACCAGAACAAATTAGCGAAAAACAAATCAGTAAGGAAAAGCAAATTAAGGATGGTTACACTTTCGTGGAAGATAGCAATGGCAATGTGGTATCGGACAGTTTGGGCAATAGTGTTAAAGTTGATAAATTTAAGACCGTTCGTTGCGATTTCTACCAGTTCACCCAGTTTAAAAGTGCAGAAGTTAGAGGTGTCGTTAATTTTATCGATTTAAAAAAACAACAAAAAATTAATCAATATCCTTTATCCAGTCAGTTCGTTTTTGAGCATATTTACGCTAATTATAGTGGTGACAAAAGAGCTTTGGACAATAATCTTACAGCTTTATTGCAAAGAGCAAGGGTTCCATTTCCCAGTAATGAACAAATGGTCTATGATGCAGGAGAAGACTTAAAGAACAATTTGAAGAATATATTAAACCGACAAAGTTTTAATTAAAAAACGCCCCAATTTATGGGGCATTTTTTTTTAAATATACTGTTCTAGGTCAACTTCCGAAATAGCACCATGGGAATCATGAAAAACCACTACCCCATTTTTAACGATTAGTAATTGAGGAGATTGATGCCTAACCCCAAATGTATCGGCAATTGCATTAGATACATCCCTATGGGCAAGCAAGTCCAAAAAATGAAAATCCATTTGACCCGGTTCTAAGTTATAACTGTTCTTAAACATATTAAGGGTCATTCTACTAATACCACATGTGGTAGAATGTTTAAAAATGACTTGTGGCCTAACAGCAGATGCCCGTTTAATATCCTCTAACTGGGTAACCATGGTTAAATCTTGCCAAGGAATGGCTATTTGTTCATTATCACCCTCATTTTTTCCTCCACCAAAGATTCCACTAAATATTCCCATAAATTATTTTAGATTTAAAATTGTACTGCCTGACTATTTGTCCGTTAATTTTCTATAGTTCAAGCCATTTTGTCTTACTCTATTGGTTGGTAAGATTATTGAACAACACCTTTCAAAAGTATACAATAAACTAAAAATAGCGATAATGAACATAAATAATTTTACTATAAAATCACAAGAGGCTATACAGCATGCCCAACAAATAGCACACAACCTAGGGCATCAGCAAATAGAGAATGAACATTTATTCAAGGCCCTTACAGAGGTCGAGGAAAACGTTATGCCCTTTCTACTTAAAAAGTTAGGAGTAAATTTTACCTTGGTACAACAAATATTGGATAAGGAATTACAAAATTTTCCTAAAGTAACTGGTGGGGACATTCAGTTTTCAAGGGAAGCAGGCAAATCACTCAATGAAGCTAGTGCCATTGCCAAAGAAATGGGAGACGAATTTGTTTCCATTGAACACTTGTTTATTTCAATACTACGCTCCAAAAGTAAAATCTCACAAATACTAAAGGATCAAGGTGTAACAGAAAAACAATTAATTTCTGCAATCAAGGAACTAAGAAATGGTGATAAGGTCACCTCTCAAAGTGCCGAGGATAATTATAACTCATTGCAGAAATATGCAAAAAACTTGAACGAACTTGCCGATAGCGGTAAACTAGACCCTGTAATTGGTAGGGATGAAGAAATCCGCAGAATTTTACAAATCTTATCTAGGAGAACCAAGAACAACCCTATTTTGGTTGGTGAACCCGGAGTTGGTAAAACGGCTATTGTAGAAGGTTTGGCCCATAGAATTATTCAAGGGGATATTCCTGAGAACCTAAAGGAAAAAGTTATTTACTCCCTGGATATGGGTGCATTGATTGCGGGTGCTAAATACAAAGGTGAATTTGAGGAACGTCTTAAAGCGGTTATCAAAGAGGTCGTAAGTGCAGACGGAGATATCATTCTATTCATAGATGAGATACATACTTTGGTAGGTGCAGGCGGTGGACAAGGCGCTATGGATGCGGCCAATATATTGAAACCAGCACTGGCACGTGGTGAGTTAAGAGCTATTGGTGCCACTACCCTAGATGAATATCAAAAATACTTTGAACAGGACAAAGCCCTTGAAAGAAGGTTTCAAAAAGTTGTTGTGGATCAACCAGATACAGAAAGTGCCATTTCCATTTTAAGAGGTATAAAAGAAAAATATGAAGCCCATCACAAAGTGCGCATAAAGGATGAAGCCGTCATTGCTGCCGTAGAATTATCCCAGCGTTATATTTCCAATAGGTTTTTACCGGATAAGGCTATTGACCTTATGGATGAAGCGGCATCTAAGTTAAGAATGGAAATTAATTCCAAACCAGAGGAATTAGATGTTCTTGACCGAAAAATTATGCAGCTGGAAATTGAAATTGAAGCTATAAAACGTGAAAATGATAAGCAAAAGTTAAAGGTCTTAAATTTAGACTTAGCAAATGTAAAGGAAGAACGTAATGAAATCTTTGCTCAATGGGAAAGTGAAAAAACCGTTGTAGACAATATTCAACAAACTAAGTTGGACATTGAAAATTACAAGGCAGAGGCTGAGCGCGCTGAAAGAAACGGGGATTATGGTACCGTTGCGGAAATTAGATACGGTAAAATAAAGGAAGCTCAGGAAAAACTGACCGAGTTACAAGATGACCTTAACGCACAGCAAAACTCCGGCACTCTTATAAAAGAAGAGGTTACAAGTGAAGATATCGCCGAGGTCATTGCAAAATGGACCGGTATACCGGTTACCAAGATGCTACAGAGCGAGCGTGAAAAGTTGCTTAAATTAGAAAAGGTACTACACAAACGTGTGGTTGGTCAAGAAGAGGCCATTGAAGCCGTGTCCGATGCCATACGCAGAAGTAGGGCCGGTCTACAAGATGCCAAAAAGCCAATAGGATCCTTCCTGTTTTTAGGTACTACCGGTGTTGGTAAAACAGAATTGGCCAAAACTTTGGCGGCATACCTATTTGATGACGAAAACGCCATGACGCGTATAGATATGAGTGAATATCAAGAACGTCATTCCGTAAGTAGATTAGTGGGGGCACCTCCAGGGTATGTAGGGTATGATGAAGGAGGCCAATTGACCGAAGCTGTTAGAAGAAGGCCTTATTCGGTTGTGCTTTTAGATGAAGTAGAAAAAGCCCATCCAGATACGTTCAACATTCTTTTACAAGTATTGGATGAAGGTAGGTTGACCGATAACAAAGGTAGAGTCGCAGATTTTAAGAATACCATCATTATCATGACCAGCAATATGGGTAGCGGTATCATTCAAGAGAAATTTGAAAATACAAACGATATCTATAGTGCAACCGAAGCGGCCAGAATTGAAGTACTCGGCTTGTTGAAAAAAACAATAAGGCCAGAATTTATCAATAGAATTGATGATATTGTAATGTTCACTCCTTTGACCAAGGACAATATTCAAGAAATAGTAAGGTTGCAGTTAGAAAATCTAAAGAAAATGTTAGATAAACAACAGATAACTTTAGATGCTACCGAAGAGGCTATTGAATATTTGGCGAACAAAGGGTATGACCCACAATTTGGTGCACGACCGGTGAAGAGAACTATACAGAGAGAAGTACTTAATAACCTTTCAAAATCATTGTTAAGTGGAGAAATTAAATCGGATAGTGTTGTTTTGTTAGATGCATTTGATAACAGCCTTGTTTTTAGAAATCAAGAAGATATTACCGTTTAATTTTATAAATTGATATTTCAGCGTCCATATAATTCATATGGACGCTTTTTTTTATCAACAATATATACCATACAGTATAGATTTTTTATATTCGCATAAAACCGTTAGATATGTCTACTAAAGCCGAAAGAACGACCGCCTACATTATTGAGACAGTCGCCCCAGTTTTTAACAAGCATGGGTATATTGGCACTAGTATGAGTGATTTGACCGAGGCCACAAATTTAACCAAGGGTGCTTTATATGGTAATTTTGAAAACAAGGAAGCATTGGCTTTATCCGCCTTTGAATATAACCGTTCCTTATTGTTAGATGCCATTGATGAACATTTAGATGTTGAAGGTACTGCCATGGACAAGATTGGCAACTTAATCGCTTTTTATAAAAAGTATGATGTATTTACCATGACCATGGGTGGTTGCCCCGTACTTAATGTGGGTATAGATGCTCAACATAACAACCGTTTACTAGCTTCTGCAGCTAAAGAAACCATTAAAGAGATTGAAGGTAAAATAGCCTTGGCACTTGAAAACGGTGTCAATAAAGGGGAATTTAAACTACCTGTTACGCCACTACAATTTGCAAAACAATTGTTTACCATAATACAGGGTGCTATTGCAATGGCCACCTTGACAAAAGATCGTAAGTATTTACTAAATACCGTTACCTACTTAGAGTTTCTTATCAAAAGAGAACTTAAATAAAATACGCTTTCTTATTCAAACCTCTTTACTTTATGTAGAACCTTCTTCTAATAATGGACATCATTTTCAATGCCCATTATTTATTCTCCCGTAACTCTAAATATCCAAAGTTTTTCAGTATAAAGTCCATTTAATTTGGAGTCTCTAGCTTGTCTTGCTTCCTTAATGGTGGAATATTTTCCTAAATAAACGTAGTTATATTTATTCAGGGATCTATAGAAAGATTTAGGGTTTAAGCCTTTCTTGCCCATTTCGGACATGAAGGCATCCAAATATTTCTTGGTTCCAAATACGTTGGCAATTAGATAATAACCTGGAGTTAAAGAACCTTGTTTTTCTACCTCTTCATATTTTTCCCCTGCCCTTGGCTGCACTACCTCATTACGGGCCGCTAATTGTTCCGCTGCTACTTTTGCTGCATCTGCCTTTGCTATGGAATCTTGTTTTTGTTGCTGTAGTACCGCTAAGGCTTCCTCCTTGCGCTTAACATCCATTGCAATGGAATCTTGCTTTCTCTTTTGGTTCAATGCCCTAGCATCCGCAAGAGCCTGAGCTTCTTTCGCATTTGCAATAGAATCCTGTTTTCTTCGTAAATCCCTTTTTGAAACCTTGTTTTTGGTTTCTGCTAGTCTGGTTGATTCTTTAATTGAATCTTGTAATCTTTGAGCATTCAACTTTTCTAATTGCTCTTGTTTTTTAGCTTCTCTTTTTACCGCCAGCCTTTCTGCCCTGCTTAATTCGTCCTTGACAAGGTTTTCTTTTTCTTCTTGTTGCGCTATCAATTCTTCCTTACGCGCTTCTTCCGTAGATTGTAATTTACCTAATTTATAAGAGGTAACCAGCTCAAAAGATGGATCTTGACCTTTAAGGTCTTCACTAGTACCCACTTCTACTAGGGCACCTATGGACAATCGCTTAAAAAATCTACCCCCTATACCACCAGATATACCATAAAAACTGTTGTAACCTCCTTGAACCCAATACTTGTTCGTTGTCAACAAGGCCTGCATTCCTATTTGGTTATCCACACCTGGGACCGTTTTATAATATAATGAAGGTCTTATTATGGAACTATCATCTCCGCTTAAAATGGAAACAGGAATATCATAACTGGCCAAGGCAAAAAACATACGATCTCCTGGATCGGAGTTCCGCTCATTTGCACTAAGATTATAATCAAAAAGATTTTCAGAAACCAAACCAATATTAAGCTTATCTACCCTTAGGTTGATCCCGGGAGCCATCTGAATGATAAAATCATTGGAAATAGAGGTCTGTACAGGATTGGGCACAAAAAAACGTTGATCGGCCAGTTTTTGTTGAAATGCGAACAAATTAAGACCTACTCCTAAAAAAACATCATCATTCAACTGAATATTATACGCATAGTTCAATGCAGCTCCCGTATTTAAAAAAATACCTGTATTATGCTGAAAAAAACCAACACCCGCAGCAGAAACATCATTGATTCTTGCCGTATAATTCATAAAAAGCGATGTTGGGTCGGCATCAAAGGTTTGCCATTGCCACCTTGCCCACATTGCAATGGAAGAAGGATTATTACGGCCTAAACTATATGCCGGATTTAATAAACTGCTATTATATTCAGATAGGTTCTGCTGTCTAAAATCAGTAGGCAGTATAACATTCTGCGCCTTTAAACCTAAAACTACAAAACCAATAAGAAGTGTCCCACAGAATTTTTTCATATGCAAAAAAACAAAAAATAGACTATTTATAGTACTATTTTAAAGTAATTTTAGTTATTAAATTAATCCAATAAAATTAATTATATGAAAGTTGTAAATTTTGCTCTCTTATTATTGCTCACCTTTACCCTTTCATGCAAGGAAGAACCAGCAAAGGATTTGACCAATGAAGAAGTTTCCGTTTCTACCTTCTACCTTATTAGGCATGCAGAAAAAATAAGAAGTAATCCAGATGACGCTGATCCAGAACTGAATCAAAAAGGTTTGGGAAGGGCAATGCACTGGGCTGAAATTCTAAACGATGTAGAATTAGATGCCATTTATTCCACAAATTACAATAGAACATCCATGACCGCAGCCCCTACATCGGTCAAAAAAAATATTGATGTTCAATACTATGACCCAAGAATAGTTGATATTGAACAATTTAAAGCGGACAATTTAAATAAGAACGTCCTGGTAGTAGGCCACAGCAACACTACTCCTGAATTTGTAAATTTATTGATTGGTGAAGATAAATACCCGGAAATAGATGACAATGAAAACGGTACGTTGTTTATCGTTCAAATTGTCAATAATATTCCTACGGTCAACAAGCTAATTTTTAACTGTAATTGCCCTGATTAAATAACCTGAATAAATTAGAACGATGTCTTATTTCAAATAATGACAAAATACCCTATATTTTATACTATTGTGCTTATTTTTGCTGACGATGCAAAAGAATATCAACATAAAGAATAAAAAGGCACGGTTTGAGTATGAACTGCTGGATAAATTCACTGCAGGCATAGTGCTGGCAGGTACTGAAATTAAATCTATACGCGAAGGAAGAGCCTCAATTTCGGAAAGTTTCTGCGAGTTCAATGACAATGGAGAATTATTCGTCATCAATATGCAAATAGATGAATACACCCATGCTTCACATTTTAACCATAAACCCAAAGCGGAAAGGAAGTTACTTTTGCAAAAAAGGGAACTCAAAAAATTGAACAAGGAGGTAAAAGCCTCTGGACTTACCATTGTTCCCTTAAATCTATTTATTAACGAAAGGGGTCTGGCCAAGTTACAAATAGCACTTGCCAAGGGTAAAAAACTTTACGACAAAAGAGAGGTTTTAAAAGATCGTGACAATAAACGTAACCTTGACCGTATAAAAAAGAGTTTTAATAATTAGTTCTTATTTTCAAGTAAGGGAACAAACTTAAATGAACCATATTCTGTTTTGGAGAACTCTTTTTCTGTTGTCCTTACGAACAATGTCATTATTTGCTCCTCAAAGCCAATAGGTATCACCAACCTACCGCCTACCGCTAGCTGGGATAGTAACGCCTTGGGCACTTCTGGAGCACCTGCGGTAACAATAATGCGGTCAAATGGTGCGTTTTCCGGCAACCCTTTGTAACCATCACCAAATATGAATTTTTTAGGGCGATATCCCATTTTGTTGAAAAACAAATTCGTTTTCTTAAATAGTTCAAGTTGACGCTCAATGGTATATACTTTTACTTTTAGGTTCAATAATATAGCGGTTTGGTAACCACTTCCCGTACCTATTTCCAAAACTTTATGTCCTTGTTCCAATTGCAACAATTCTGTTTGGAAAGCAACGGTGTAAGGATGAGAAATGGTCTGGTTTGCGGCAATGGGAAAAGCTTTATTTTGATAGGCATGCCCTTCAAAACTGCTATCCATGAATAAATGTCTTGGAATTTGGCGAACGGCATCGAGCACCCATTTATCCGCAATTCCCTTATCAATCAATAATTGCGCCAAATGGTTGCGCATTCCCCTGTGTTTTAAGGTATCTTTCAATGGTAGTTGGTTTGGAAACCAAAGTTAGCAAAGTTCTTTCAACCAACGAAGACCCTGTTCAAAACTTAAGTACCTAATTCATAAATTTGAATTTATGCATAGGATAAAACTACCTAACTATGCGTATTTTTGAGAAAAAAGAAACATATGTTAAAAGTTGGTGTTTTAGGAGCCGGGCATCTTGGAAAGATACACCTAAGACTTCTTAAAGAATCTCATAAATATGATTTAATAGGATTTTATGATGCAGATATTATTAATGGTAATAAGGTAAGTGCTGAATTAGGGTACACTTTTTTTGATAATATCAATGAACTTATAGCGGCTGTGGATGTTGTGGATATCGTTACGCCTACCCTTTCTCACTATGAATGTGCAAAAAAATCTATAGAAAGCGGAAAACACATCTTCATTGAAAAGCCAATTACCCATACCCTTCAAGAAGCGGAATCTTTATTGGAATTGGAGAAAACATATGGTGTTAAAGGGCAAGTAGGACATGTAGAACGCTTTAATCCAGCCTTTACCTCAATAAAGAATACCATTGAACAACCCATGTTCATTGAAAGTCACCGTTTGGCAGAATTTAATCCAAGGGGCACTGACGTTCCTGTGGTATTGGATTTAATGATACATGATATAGATGCCATACTTAGTGTGGTAAATTCAGAGGTAAAACAAATAAATGCCAGTGGTGTTGCCGTAATAAGCCAATCTCCTGATATTGCCAATGCTAGAATTGAATTTAAAAATGGTTGTGTGGCCAATTTAACGGCCAGCAGAATATCCCTGAAAAACATGAGAAAATCTAGGTTCTTCCAAAAAGATGCCTATATCTCAGTTGATTTCTTAGAGAAAAAAGTAGAGGTGGTAAAAATGAAAGATGCACCTAAAGAAGCAGGTGATTTTGATATGATCCTCCAAAATGCCGAAGGAATCAAAAAACAGATCTATTTTGAAAACCCAACCATTGCCACCAATAATGCCATCCTGGATGAATTGGAATCCTTTTCCGATGCTATAAATAATGACACTACCCCGGTTGTAAGTTTACGACAAGGGACACAGGCCCTCAAGGTCGCCCTTCAAATTATTTCATCATTTAACACCACTTCCTTATGAAAACAATTGCCGTTATAGGTGCAGGTACCATGGGTAATGGTATTGCACATGTTTTTGCACAATGCAATTTCTCTGTTCATTTAATAGATGTATCACCAACTGCTTTGGAAAAAGGCCTTGCGACTATTAGCAAAAATTTGGACCGCATGTTGGCAAAGGATAAAATTAAAAGTTCGGATAAGGAAAACACCTTATCCAACATCAAAACCTTTACAACATTAAAAGACGGCGTTGCAAATGCCGACCTCGTGGTAGAAGCCGCAACTGAAAATCTGGAGGTGAAGTTGGGCATTTTCAAGGAGCTGGATGTATTATGTAATGAGAAAACCATTTTAGCATCCAATACGTCTTCTATCTCCATAACCCAAATTGCCGCTGTAACCAATAGACCACAAAAAGTAATTGGTATGCATTTCATGAATCCGGTACCAATAATGCCCCTGGTAGAGATTATAAACGGTTATAGTACCACGCAGGCAACTACCCATACCATCATGGAACTATCTAAAAATTTAGGCAAAACCCCTACAATGGTCAATGACTACCCAGGATTTGTTGCCAATAGGATATTAATGCCTATGATCAATGAAGCTATAGAAACATTACATCATGGTGTTGCGGGTGTACAAGAAATAGATACGGTGATGAAATTGGGGATGGCACATCCTATGGGACCTTTACAATTAGCGGATTTTATAGGGTTGGATGTCTGCCTATCAATATTAAATGTAATGTATGACGGATTTAAAAATCCTAAATATGCACCTTCTCCCCTTTTGGTAAATATGGTTATGGCCGGTAAACTCGGAATAAAATCCAATGAGGGCTTTTACGATTATACCGAAAGTAAAAAAGCGGAAAAGATTGCCGAACAATTCAATTCATAATTTATTTTACAAGATAGTATATGTCCATCAAGCAAAATTTAACAACTATTGTTCAATCGCTACCAGACTGGGTGACCTTGGTTGCCGTATCCAAAACAAAACCAATAGCAGATATAGAACAAGCCTATGAAGAAGGCCAGCGAATTTTTGGAGAAAACAGGGTCCAAGAAATGACCGATAAGTGGCACGCTTTACCAAAGGATATTGAATGGCATATGATAGGACATTTACAAAGAAACAAGGTTAAATATATGGCTGAATATGTAACCTTAATTCATGGAGTGGATAGTCCAAGATTACTTAAGGAAATAAATAAGCAGGCAAAAAAACACCAAAGAACCATTTCTTGCTTGCTGCAAGTACATATTGCAGAAGAAGATACCAAATTCGGATTCGATGAAAGGGAATTATTGGAACTTGTAGATAATGAAGAATTTAAAGCCTATGAACATATTAAAATTAAAGGATTAATGGGGATGGCCACATTTACTGATGACAAAGAGCAGATAAGACGAGAATTCAAAAGCCTAAGTTTACTATACAAGCAACTCAAAAACAAATACCATGATTTTAATATTCTTTCTATGGGTATGAGCGGTGATTATGATATTGCTATTGAAGAAGGCAGTACTATGGTACGTATAGGAAGTAGTATCTTTGGATCACGAAATTAAAAATCAACCAACCTTACAAAAAACTCATCTTTACTGAATGTATGCAATTTTAGATATTGAAACCACTGGGGGTAAATTTAATGAAGAAGGAATTACGGAAATTGCTATCCATAAATTTGATGGTCAAAAAGTGGTGGATAAATTTATAAGCCTAGTAAATCCTGAAAAGGAGATACAGCCTTTTGTTGTCAAATTAACGGGTATTAATGATAAGATGCTCAAAACTGCCCCTAAATTCTATGAAGTAGCCAAAAGAATCATTGAAATTACCGAAGATACCGTTCTAGTAGCCCACAACGCCCAATTTGATTATAGAATCTTAAGAACAGAGTTTAGAAGATTGGGCTATAATTATGAACGTAAAACCCTATGTACCGTAGATTTATCTAAATTATTATTACCAGAGGCAGAATCGTATAGTTTAGGAAAGTTGGTTAGATCTTTGGGTATTCCGGTCAGTGATCGCCACCGAGCAAATGGTGATGCTCTGGCCACAATTAAACTATTTAAACTTTTACTGGCCAAAGATTCTGAAAAAGTAATTGTTAAAGACACTATACGTAAGGAAAGTCAAGGTGAACTTTCTGAAAAGCAATTAGATATCGTTAGAGACCTGCCTAACAAAACCGGGGTATTCTATATGCATAATAAAGATGGAGATATTATTTATTTAAATAAATCCACTGATATTAAAAAGAGGGTGAACCAACTTTTTACAAAAAATGGGGACAAATCTAGAAAACTGGCCAAAGACACTAAAAAAGTAACTTATGAAGAAACCGGTAATGAATTGGTTGCTATTCTAAAGGAACATGAAGAACTTTTAAAAATCAGGCCTAAATACAACGCCATTCCCCGAAAAAGAATGTATTCCCATGCTTTATGTAAAGAAGAAGGTGCAAATGGATATATTACCTTACGTATAAAGCCATTTAAAGAATGTAAAGAGCCACTAGGACTGTTCAATGGTGTATTTAGCGGCAAAAATCATTTATTTAAAATTACCCAAGAGTTTCAACTTTGTGAAAAGCTAAATGGAATTAGTGAAGCGCGGTCCAATTGTTCCAATTATGAATCAGGTTCTTGTCTAGGAGCCTGTATTAATAAAGAACCGGTAGAAATTTATAATCAGCGTGTTTTGGCTTCTATAGAAAAGTACAATCTTGCGCAGAAAAATGTGGTATTGTTAGATAAGGGACGAGAAATTGGGGAACAAAGTGCTATCTTAATAAAAAATGGATCTTTAGTGGGGCTAGGCTTCTATGACCTAAACCATCAAATAAATAATATTCATATCTTGGAAAACCTAATAACCCCAATGAAGGGTACTAGGGATGCTAATTTTCTTATTGAATCTTATTTAAGAAAGAAAAAAGTATTAAAAAAATTGGAGCTAAACTATTAAGTTGAAAGAGGAAGACAAATTATCACCTTGGCAGAACAAGCTACATGAAATTATTTATGAAGCGGATACCCCTATGGGTAAACTGTTTGATATTATCCTGTTCATACTCATTATTTTTAGCATTATCCTCATCATGCTGGAAAGTGTTAAAAGTATAGATCAAGAGTATCACAGGGTTTTATTAATTTTAGAATGGGTAATTACCATTTTCTTCACTATAGAATATATTGCCCGTATCATCTGTATTAAGAAACCATCTAAATATATTTTCAGTTTTTACGGCATTATCGACTTTTTATCTACTATACCATTATACCTTTCTTATATTTTTGCGGGATCCCAAGTTTTATTGGCCGTGCGGGCATTTAGACTTTTAAGGGTTTTTAGAATATTAAAATTAGTACAATTTTTAGGGGAGGCTTCCCAACTCAAAAATGCATTAAAGGCCAGTAGGGCAAAAATTACCGTCTTTCTTTTTGCCGTTTTGATCGTTGCCGTCATGATGGGTACGCTCATGTATATGGTTGAAGGAGACGAAGCAGGGTTTACCAGTATACCAACCAGCATTTATTGGACCATAGTTACCCTGACCACTGTAGGCTATGGAGATATAGCCCCTATTACCCCTTCCGGACAATTTATTGCAACTATAATTATGCTATTAGGATATGGAATTATTGCCGTACCCACAGGTATTGTTACGGCGGAATTTGGCAGACAGACTAGGGACAAGACAGGAAATTTAAGTCCTGGCAAATATATACACGTTAACACTCAGGCCTGTCCGTCATGTACCAAAGAAGGCCATCGTGATGATGCCACCCATTGTTATAATTGTGGAACGGTATTAAATGAAGAATAAAACACTGATTTCAGTTACCGGACCAACGGCCATAGGTAAGACCAAACTTGCCATAGCATTGGCAAATCATTACAATACGGAAATTATTTCTGCAGATTCTAGGCAGTTTTTTAAAGAAATGAGCATTGGCACCGCAGTACCCACAACTAGCGAGTTAACCCAAGCCAAACATCATTTTATTCAACATAAAAGTATATTGGAAACTTATACGGTTGGTGATTTTGAAAGGGATGCGCTACAGCTTACAGAAGCTCTTTTTAAGACCTATGATGTGGTTGTTATGGTTGGTGGCAGCGGCTTATATGTAAACGCGGTTACAGAGGGTTTAAACGAATTTCCTTCCGTATCCCCAAATATTCGGTTGAAACTTAATAGTGATTTAGAAAATAAGGGTTTGCACCATCTACAGGAAACCTTAAACGAATTAGATCCGGAATATTTTTCCAAGGTAGATATACATAATCCACAGCGGGTAATAAGGGCATTGGAAATTTGTATTGGTAGTGGCCAGCCCTATTCGTCCTTTATCAATAAACCTAAAAAGAAAAGAAATTTTAATGTCATTACCGTGGGACTAAAGGCCGATAGGGAGATTATTTATAATAGGATAAACGAAAGGGTTGATTTAATGATTAAAGAAGGGCTATTGCCGGAAGCTGAAGCACTGGTTCCCTACAAATCCTATAATGCATTACAAACCGTTGGTTATAAAGAATTGTTCAAATATTTTGAAGGAGAATGGACTTTAAATTTTGCCATAGATGAAATTAAAAAGAATACAAGAAGATTTGCAAAAAGGCAACTTACTTGGTTCTTAAAAAACAATAATACCCATTGGTTCAATTATGACGAGAAACTTGAAACAATATTTCATAAAATTGATGATGAACTAGCAAATTTAACTCATGAATAATCCACAAATATTATATGTCATGGGTGTTTCAGGTAGCGGAAAAACTACCATAGGCACATTATTGGCGCAAAAAATCAATATTCCTTTTTTTGATGGTGATGATTTTCACCCCGCATCCAACATAGAAAAAATGAGTAAAGGCATCCCTTTAAACGATACTGACCGCCAAGGTTGGCTGGAACGTTTAAATGAACTTGCCTTAGAAAATAAAGCTACGGGCGCCGTAATTGTTTGCTCCGCATTAAAAAAGAAATACAGGCTAATTCTAGGCGACCAATTAGCGGGACTACATAAATTTGTTTACTTGGAAGGTAGTTACCAACTTATTAATGACCGGCTGAACAAACGGGAAAATCATTTTATGCCAAAAGGTCTGCTACGCTCACAATTTGATACGCTAGAGGTTCCCAATAATGCCATTATCGTATCTATAGACCAATCTCCTAACGCCATTGTTGAAGATATTATCAAATTATTATAAATGAAAAAGCATCCCGTTCAGGATGCTTTTTCATTTATATATATCTTAAAGCTTTCTACTCGCCTTCATTCTTTACGACCAAACGGAAACCTTCACCGTGAATATTTAAAATTTCTACCGTTTCATCAACTTTTAAATACTTACGCAGTTTTGCAATATACACATCCATACTACGAGATGTAAAGTAATTATCGTCTCTCCAAATTTTGGTCAGTGCCAACTCCCTAGGCATTAAATCATTTTCATGCAAGGCCAACAAACGCAAAAGTTCGTTTTCTTTTGGTGATAATTTAATGGCTTCATTATCCTTATATTTTAAAAACCTTAGTTTAGAATTTAAATGGAAACCACCAATAGTAAATTCAAACTTCTTGCTATCTGCTAAACCATTAGAGGCTTTACGTTGTAAAATTGCCTTTAACTTCATTAACAACACTTCAGAATCAAAAGGTTTGTTCAAATAATCATCCGCTCCAGCCTTGTATCCTTTCAATACATCTTCTTTCATGGTTTTGGCCGTAAGAAATACAATAGGAACATTTTCATTCTTCTCCCTTATTTCCTTTGCCAGTGTAAATCCATCCTTATAAGGCATCATAACATCCAGAATACAGATATCAAAATTATCCTTCTTGAACTTTTCAAATCCCTCCATTCCATTCTTTGCCAACGTAACATCAAAGTCGTTCATTGACAAATAATCTTTCAATACAATTCCAAAATTTGGATCGTCCTCAACTAAAAGTATTTTCTTATTTATTGTTTCCATAATATTTATATTAACGGCAGTTTGATGTAAAATGTACTTCCTTTTCCTTTTTCGCTCTCAGCATAAACTTCGCCTTGATGATCTTCAACAATTTTCTTAACGTATGCAAGCCCTAAGCCATGTCCTTTTACGTTATGTATATCACCGGTATGTTCCCGATAAAATTTCTCAAAAACTTTTTTAACAACGGCTTTGCTCATACCGGCACCCTGATCTTGCACCTTTATGATTATATAATTTTTTGCCCGTTCCGTAAACACATCAATTTTTGGTGCATCATTGGAATATTTAATGGCATTGTCCAGCATATTAACGATTACATTGGTAAAGTGCATTTCGTTTGCCAAAACTTCTGAGCGCTCAGAATTTAAATGGGTGTGGATATAACCTCCTCTATCCGCAACTATTAAATCTACATGGGTTATTGCATCTTCTATAATTTCATGCACGTCTACCCTATCCTTGCTAATATCTAACTGGTTTTTCTCCAATTTTGATATCCTTAGCACATTCTCTACCTGTGCATGCATACGCTTATTCTCATCACGTATCATCTGTAAGTAGCGTAAAACCTTTTCCTGGTCCGCAATAATTTTTGGATTTCGGATAGCTTCCACTGCCAGATTTATTGTTGCAATAGGTGTTTTAAACTCATGCGTCATATTATTGATAAAGTCCGTTTTAATCTCAGAAATCTGTTTTTGTCTTATCAATTGATAAATTGCACCGGCATAGGCCACTACTATAATTATCGTAAACAATAAGGACAAAAGCGCCAAACCTAAAATGGACTGTACTAAAAATCGTTTCTTTTTTGGAAAGGAAATCAATAGATCAAAATTAGAAATCCCTTCAAAGTCCACGAACATAGGAGATTTATATACATTGTTCTCCGCATACTTGAATTTGGAAGATTTCACCTTGGTAGGTAACCCATTGCTGTACACTCCGTATTCAAAAGCAATATCAATACCCCTGTTCTCAAGTTCTCGCTGTAACAAGAGCTCTATCTCTTGTTTGGAAACCCTTTTATGTATGGCCACCCTTTTGGCATGAACCATGAACATCTCCTCCATTGCGGCCTTCTCCATTTTGTTTAGACCACCGATTTTCTCTATACGCTGAATTGGGTTTAAACGAAATCTGTTGCCTTCTAGGTCAAAATCTTCTTTCCAGATTGTAGTTTTTCTTCTACTGGTCAAATTTTTAATAATGGTGGTATCACCACCATCACCGTTATCAAAGAACGTTGATGAAATACCATAATCCTCTTCCAAAATACCGTGCTCGTACAGCATTATTTCATTAGAGTTGGCATCTCTGTCAATAAAGAAAAAATTAGTTAGCTGTGTACCCTTAAGTTCACCTATACTATCCTTTGCATTTAAATATCTGTCGAAATAGTCTTTAGTCTCTCTTTCTGATATTTTATTGGTGACACTGTTCAGGGCTTCAGAAACACTATTGGAAAATTGCTCTTCCTTGTTATCTATGGATTTTTTTATCCAAAAACTTTGAACGAAAATCAGACCAATAAGCGAAAGGCTCATTAAAACTATTAAGAGCACAAATAACTTTTTGTTCATTGGAGCATAAAATTAAAGATTTAACAGATAGACGATTGTACGTTTAACCTAACCTTAACAAAAATGTTAAAATTGGGCTACTAGTAGTAATTTGCAAGGATACGCTCATGTAGGTCTAAAACTTTTTGAGCGGTTTGGTCCAGGTCAATGTTTTCAATTATATAATCTGCCAGTTTAATTTTTTCCTTGTCGTCCAGTTGATTATTAATTCTAGAAAGCACCTGTTGACGTGAACTTTCATCCCTTTTTAAAATACGTTCTATTCGCAATTCTGTTGGAGCGGTCACAAGAATTACCGCATGGTATAAATCTTGTGCGTTATTCTCGAACAACAATGCCGTTTCCTGTATAACATAGCCGAAAGACTGCTTTTTGGACCATTTTAAAAAATCTTTTCGGACTTTTGGGTGCACAATAGCGTTTAATTTTTCAAGCAGTAATTTATCCTTAAAAACCTTTTCCGCTATAAAAGTCCTATTCAATTCCTTTTCTATATAGGCCTTTTCGCCAAAGAGTTCTATTAACTCCTTTCTTATTTTTTTTGAGGAATTCATTAATTTCTTGGCTCGTATGTCCGAATTATAAACCGGTACACCAAGTTCTTGAAACATCTTTCCTACCGTTGTCTTGCCGCTACCTATACCACCTGTTAACCCTATTATAATCATTGCCTCCTTAAAATAAATTCTACTTCATTGGCATTCATCTGTGCATTATGCAAAGACCTCGGAAAGCGCTCCAATAAAATTGAAAGCCTATTTTCCGTTTCTTCACTTACCTTGGAATAATCTGCTATTATAGCAAAGTCTGATGTATCTAACTCTTTAAGGTCTTGTATAGTGCCTTGACAACGCACTTGAACAATCTCTGGAAACGTACGCACTTTAACACCCTCAGGCACATTAATTACCGTTACTGGAATATCCATAACCTGTTCCGAAAATTTTACCACCTTACCTTTAACCTGCACTTTGGTACTTGAAAGTGTAATACCATTCAAATTTTCTGGAACATTAAGCGGTAGCTGCTCAGAAAAAGAATTCGATAAACTGTTTAATTGTAACAGATTTGTTTTAATAACGTTAATAGTATCAATTTTACTTTTTGGTCCTGTTAGTTCAATAGAATCTGGCACTATATGAATTTGTCCTTCAAGAGTATGATTGGTTGCATAGGAAATATCCAATAGAGCAACCACGGGTATTTTCTTTGTTTCCAAGGAAGTAAAATCAAAATAGATAATATCACTATCAAAATCAGTTAAGGTACTATAGTTATTAAGTTGATCCTCTAGCTGAATTCTGATTTGATCAGAGGTTAAATAATAAAGTGAATCTTTCTGGACCATTTTACTCACATCCAAATTAATATGCTTAGGCCTTAAGTGATACCCTAAAAACTGAAAACCGGCAGCAGTAAGTCTTACCTGAATTTCATTTTTGGGGGGTGTTGCCAAAAGATATTTTGAAGGCACATTAATATAATTGATATAAAATGTAGTATTACTGGTATATGTTTGCGATAATTTATTGATAAACCAAGCCAATGAAGCACATAACAGGAACAAAAGAAAAACCTTTACTTTTCTTTTTTTCAACCCTGTTCGTATCCATTCTATTAATGGTTTCATTAATTCTATTTAAAAAACAATTTTGGAAATAATTGATGGGCTTCCTTATTACTGAACGCCAAAGAAACTGTAGATTTTAAAAACCCGTATCCGTATCCTATAAACTGTACCCCTGTTGCAAATAAGGCCAAAACGGAAACCAACATATTTTTTGTCTTCCACAGTGCATCCAACCATAAAATACTAAAATAAAGTATATAGCAAAATATGGGCAAGAATATTCCCACACATGCTCCTATTACAGCAAGAACTAAACCTAAGGTAAACAAGGTTGGAAACCAATATGTAAGCTTTCTGGTTTCTGGGTGCCATTTGTTTAATATCGGTCTTACCATACCAAATTTATTAACCTGGGTATAAAACTTTTTCCAATCTATGCGTCTTTTGTGATAAACAAAAGCTTCTGAAATTAGTTTTGTTCTATACCCTTCATTCCAAATACGAATGGTTAAATCTGGATCTTCCCCGGGATGAATTTTACCATAGCCCCCAACTTTGGTAAAGACCTCTTTGGACAAGCCCATGTTAAAACTTCTAGGTTGAAATGTATCAACGGCTTTTTTACCACCACGTATACCACCAGTAGTCAAAAACGAAGTCATGGCATAATTTATGGCTTTTTGCACATCTGTAAAAGATTCATGTGCAGCATCTGGACCTCCATAACAGTGTACAAAATCCTCTTGTAAACTTTTTTCCGCCTCTATCAAATATTGCGGCGGTAAAATACAATCAGAATCCAGAACAATAAAGTAATTGCCCTTGGCCCTATGCATTCCAAAATTTCTAGAATCTCCGGGCCCGGAATTTTCCTTATTATAATAAGAAATAGTAAGGACATCTTTAAATGTCCCTACTTCTTTTTCAGATGAGATGGTAGAACCGTCCTCAACGATTACAACCTCAAAATCCTTGTTATAGGTCTGTAAAGTTAAGCTCTGTAACAATTCCCTTATTTCATTGGGTCTATTGTATACGGGAACGATAAAAGAAAACGATAATTCCATTATTACTTTCCTCTAATGAATAGGCTCCAAAAAAATTGGAATTTTAAAACCTGATTAAAATTTCTCTATTACCTCTTGACTAACCCCGGTATTGGAGAAGCCACCATCATGGAAAAGATTCTGCATGGTCACTTTTTTTGTTAAGTCTGAAAATAACGTTACCGTATAATCAGCACAATCTTGAGCAGTGGCATTACCTAGTGGAGACATTTTTTCCGCATAACTTATAAAGCCATCAAAACCTTTTACTCCCTGCCCTGCAGTTGTTGCCGTTGGCGATTGCGAAATGGTATTCACCCTCACCTTTTTTTCCTTGCCAAAGAAATAACCAAAACTTCGAGCAACCGATTCTAAATATGCTTTATTATCCGCCATATCATTATAATCCGGAAAAGTACGCTGTGCCGCCATATAGGTCAATGCAACAATACTTCCCCATTCGTTCATGGCATCTGCCTTGTACAATGATTGCATTACTTTATGGAAGGATAAAGCGGAAACATCCCACCCCTTAGCCGTAAAGTCATATTTTTCATCCGTATAGGCACGACCTTTACGAACATTTACAGACATTCCTATGGAGTGTAGTACAAAGTCAATTTTTCCTCCCAATATCTCAACGGATTTTGCAACCAAATTATCCAAATCTTCAACACTGGTAGCATCTGCCGGGATAATTTCTGAACCGGTCTTTTTGGCCAACTCGTCTATTTGACCCATTCTCATGGCAATTGGGGCATTCGTCAATACAAAAGTACCTCCTTCATCATGCACAGTTTGCGCTGTTTTCCACGCAATGGAATTTTCATCCAATGCTCCAAAAATAATTCCCCTTTTACCTTTCAATAAATTATATCCCATGTTCGTAGATTGTATAGTTTAGTTATAGTTCAAAGATATCCAAAATATGTTAAAACCTAATTGCCGGCTTGTCTAAAAACCACAAATTGAACTTTAAAATTTTATGCTGAAAAGCCCTGATAATATTTAATGCTCAAATTGATCAATAAACCCAAAAACTTATATAGAGGCACCCAATAATTGTTTTGCATGGGCCAAGGCAGAATCTGAAACATCCTTACCGCTTAACATATGGGCCAGTTCTACCACACGCTCATCTTCTGACAATTTTTTCAAATTGGTCATGGTACGTTCTTCCCCTTCTGTCTTAAATACTTTAAAATGATGGTTTCCCTTAGAAGCTACCTGTGGTAAATGGGTTATGGAAAAGACTTGCAGATCACTGCTCATTTCCTTCATAATGTCAGCCATCTTGTCTGAAATCTCGCCTGACACCCCTGTATCAATTTCATCGAACATTATTGTAGGTAACTTTTCATATTTGGCTAAAATGGCTTTTATAACCAACATAATCCTAGATAGTTCCCCTCCTGATGCTACTTTTTTCAAATCACCGTAATTGCCTCCCCTATTTGCCGTAAAAAGAAAATGAAGCTCATCCATACCCGTTGTTGTAAATTCATCTGTGGCACTAAGGTCTATTTGAAAAGATGCACTTGGCATTCCCAGTTGGGCAAGGTTAGCCCCTAATCTTGACTTTAACTCAGGAATAATTTCTTTTCTCTTTTCTCGCAATACTACGGCCTGTTCCTCTAAAGTGGACCGCATGTCTTGCACCTCTCTGGTTTTTAAGGCTATTTTTTCATCTAAATGCGCGGTTTCAAAAACCTTGTCGGCCAGGTTATTTTTTATTTGTATTAGCTCTGAAACATCATTGACATTATGTTTTTTAAACAAGCTATAGAGTAGTTGAAGTTTTTCACTTACCTGTTCTAGTGCTTCAGGGTTTGGTTCTACCCCTTCCTGTATATGCTGCAGTTCTGTGTTGATATCATCCAATTCTATCAATACTGATTGCACTCGCTGAAAAAGCTCCTTATAATTTGAACCAAAATCAACCAATTTTGAAAGTGATTGGCGCATATCCGTAACCAATGGTAATACACCCATCTGCTCATCATTGAACAACTGATCCCCCTTGGATAATTGTTCCATGATCATTTCAACATTGTTCAACTGTTCATACTCTTCTTCAAGTGATTCTAAAATACCCTCTTTCAAAGGTGCTTTTTCCAATTCTGACAAAAGAAACGTATTGTAATCTTGCTCTTTATTGGCATTAACTTGCATTTCTGTCATCCGCTCCAATTCAGCCTGCGCCTTCCGGTATGCCTTTAATCCTTTTACATAGGCAGCCAAGCGTTTTTGGTTATTGGCCAAAGCGTCTACCAATTTCAACTGAAACTCATTTTCCGTAAGTTGCATGGTCTGGTGCTGGGAGTGTATATCTATTAGATTTTCACCCAGAACAGTCAAAACACCTAATGTAACCGGAGTGTCGTTTACAAATGCCCTAGATTTTCCACTAGGCAAAATCTCACGCCTTATGACTGTACTCTCCTCATAATCCAAATCATTTTCCTGAAAAAAATTCTGGAGTCCGTAGGGTTCAATTTTAAACGTACCCTCAATAATGCACTTTTGGTCTTTAACCCTTAAGGAACTCAAATCTGCGCGCTTGCCCAATACTAAGGAAAGACCGCCCAATAATATGGATTTACCAGCACCGGTTTCTCCAGTTATAACGGTAAAACCTTTATCGAAGCTTACTTCCAAGCTATCGATCAATGCATAATTTGTAATAGAGAGGGTTGAAAGCACGTATCGGAATTTTAGAACTACAAAGGTAATCTATATTCCGTTTTGAAAAAAGGTTCAATATTTAATATCGTTCCATGTAGATGCGTATAATGGAGCAATCTTATTAAGGGTTTCCTTTAGCTTTACGATATCAACTTTTGGTCCGTCTGAAAATATATTCAATATTTCTTCTGATTTGGCATCAAAAAAAGTAGATATCAGAAAAGCGTTTGGCCTTCTATTGATCATTGTTTGAAACAAATTCATGGTGCCCGCAATTACCTGTTTGCCCGCACTATTATTGTCCGGCATAATATCTAGCCCCTTTCGGTGGTAATTGTACATAGCTATACGATACTCCCTATACGTATTGGACAACAAATTATCTACCAATTCAAATCTGCTTCGGTTAGAATCTGCAGATTGGCTCCAACCAGCAGAGTTACTGCCTTGGGCCATAGTTACTATATTCTGTGCTTTTCTGTAATATTCCGTACCGCCTTCCAATGAAAATGTGTCCGCATCCAATCCTATAATGATATAGGCATAGTAAGCAAGTACGCTGACTAAATTGGATTCAAATTGATTATCATTAAAAATTAAAGGCTGAAATTCTATATACTGAAAATTGAACTGATTGTCCTTGTAATTAAAAATAGGCGATGAATATGACGTGTTATAAACAGGTCTTGAAGATTGGATCTGAATATTACCTTTAAATCTATTTGACTCATATTCCGTTATGGTAATGAACATTTGTGCGTTGATGCGTTCATTTTCCTTAAAAACCCTATTGGTCCATTTTGTCTTATTGATAAAATCATTTAACGATCGCTCCAAGGTTTTGAACACTTGCAAATCTCCTTGGGACAACTGATCGGAATTTACGGTAACGGTACAGTTTAATTCTTGAGCACTTACCGCTACAGCCATAAAACAGCCAACCACTAGAAAAACAAACTTACGCATATCGCCTCTTGATAATTTCATTAAAAATATCGACCGCCACTTCTGCCTTGGTCTTTAGTTCAAACGCAGTTATCGTTGAATTGGTATCTATAAATGAAATTTTATTGGTTGTACCACCAAAGCCCGCACCTTTATCCTGTAAAGAATTTAGAACAATGGCGTCCAAGTTTTTACGCTTCAATTTTCCAATAGCATTTTCTACCTCATTTTGGGTTTCCAAAGCAAAACCTACTAGATACTGTTCCTTTTTTTGTTTTCCAAGAGACATTAGAATATCCACGTTCTTTACCAATTCCAATGTTAGGCTGCTATCTGACTTTTTTATTTTTTGCTCCGCAACTATTTTAGGTCTATAATCCGCTACGGCAGCAGCGCATATAACAATATCAGCATCCTCAAAATATAATTGCGTTTGCTCATACATTTCGTCTGCGGAGACCACATGCATCAACTTTATATTATCATGTTGAATGTTATGCTTTGTAGGACCGGTAACCAAATACACTTGCGCACCCAGATTGGCCGCAGTCCTGGCCAGCTCAAAACCCATAAGTCCAGTAGAATGATTACCTATAAACCGTACGGGATCAATAGCCTCATAGGTAGGACCTGCAGTAATTAGGACCTTCTTACCTGAAAGTGGTGCATTTTTGTTCAATTGACTCTTAATAAAGCCAATAATCTCCTCGGGTTCTGCCATTCTCCCTTCTCCATGCAACCCACTAGCTAGCTCCCCACTTGTTGCGGGTATAATATGATTACCAAAAGAGGACAAGATATTCAAGGAACTTTTAGTACTGGGATGTTTATACATATCCAGATCCATGGCCGGTGCTAAATAAACCGGACATTTAGCAGAAAGGTAGGTAGCCAGCAGGATATTATCACAAGTTCCGGAAGCCATTTTGGCCATGGTATTTGCGGTAGCCGGAGCAATGACCATGAGATCTGCCCAAAGCCCAAGTTCTACATGATTGTTCCAAGCCACACTATTCTCCTCAGATTTTACAAAGTCTGAAATAACCGCATTTTTGGATAATGTGGCCAAGGTTAGCGGAGAAACAAAAGAGCTGGCACTATCGGTAAGGATGACCTTAACGTTAGCGCCAGCTTTTATGAACAAACGAACTAAGAATGTAGTCTTATAAGCAGCAATCCCTCCGGTTATGCCTAAAAGGATGTTTTTGCCGTGCAACATATTCTTAGGCGTCTTTTTCTGTATTTCTATGATATATTTTATCCATTAACCACTCCTCTACAGCCATTGCGTGAGGCTTTGGTAATTTTTCGTAGAACTTGGAAACCTCAATTTGCTCCTTATTTTCAAAAACCTCCTCTAGGCTGTCGCTGTACGTAGCAAATTCTTCCAGCTTTTCCAAAAGCTCCTTTTTAATCTCAGAATTTATCTGAACGGCACGTTTTGCTGTAATGGAAATAGCTTCATAAATATTCTCGGTAGGCTTATCAAATTCATTACGGTTAATAGTAACGGTAGATACAGCAGCTTTAGAGTTTTTTAAATCGTTCATATTCATAATTAAATTATTTACTTTGATTCAACGTCTTGTTTTTGAAAACGTTGTAATTCCTTATCTATTTTTTCCAAGAGGTTAGTTGCTTTTTTATCATACTTAGTCTCTGGATATTTCTTTTTCAGTGCCATATAGGCAGCCTTGGCCTCATTCAATCGTTCTTCCTGTAAACTTTCAAAACTGTTCATGGCCATATGGGTAAGTGCATCCATCTTAATGAACATGGCATCTTCCCTGTAAATAGACCCTGGATTGTCAGACACAAAATTATCACTTGCGGTAATCGCAGATTTCAACATGTCCAAATTAAATTCTCCCAGTTTATTGTATTGCTTAACGATTTCAAAAGACTTGCGCTCCTTCTTAACCGTAAGTTCCTTTGCCATAATATTTGCTTCCGCAAAATATTCAGAATCCGGATAGGTATTGATAAAATTCTGAAGCTTTAACAAGGCCTTATCCGTAGCGCTTTGATCTAACGAGTATTCAGGAGAAAGTTCATAAAAGCTTTTGGCTCCTAAAAAAGATGCCTCTACAACTTTATCACTTTTAGGATATGATTTTATAAAACGTTCAAATTGATAACCGGCCATGTTATAATCACCTCTCTCAAAATAACTATTAGACAAGAAGAACATAACTCTCTCCCCTTGAGGTTTACCAATATATTTCGGCGCTATTTGTTCGTACAGACGATTGGCTCTTTTAAAATCGCCCTCCGCATAAAATTTCTCTGCCAAATCATACTTTGCTTTTATATCATCATTCTTAAGTACTTTTTGGTACTCGTTACATGATTGTAAAGCAATGGTAATCAACAGTATTGGGAAAATTCTCCTCATATTAAAAAACATTTTGCAAAATTAGTGATTATCAATGGATTTAAAAAACATTTTAAATCAATAAAAATACATGCTTTCCGTGGCAGAAAAGTCCCTTTTATGGAAGATTTAACGAAATCTATGCCGGTATGCGAACTATGGATTCCATAAAGGAAACAATACGGTGTTTTAATGCATCTGTTGCACAGATCAACGGTAAGCGCACATAGGGTTTGGCAAGGCCTAAATATTCTATCATTACTTTGATGCCCGCAGGATTACCTTCTTCAAAGATAAGCTGCATTCCTTCCTGCATTTTATAATGAAGTTTAAAAGCTTCTTCTACATTACCATTTATACCTTCATGTACCATACTTGAAAATTCTAAAGGTAAACCCTGCCCTATTACAGATATTACACCTTCACCACCTGCTACTATGGTAGGCAATGCAGTGATATCATCACCGGACAATACCAAAAAACCTTTGGGCCGCTTAGAGATTAATTCTTGAATTTGAACCATATCTCCACAAGCTTCCTTGACGGCAACTATATTTTCAAAGTTTCTGGCTAACCTTACTACGGTATTGGGCAACATATTGCTTCCTGTTCTACCTGGTACATTATATAAGATAATTGGCAACGGAGATGCTAAGGAAATAGCCTTAAAATGTTGATAAATGCCTTCTTGAGTAGGCTTGTTATAATATGGAGAGACAGACAAAATTGCTGTGTATGCAGAAAGATTTAGGGTTTGTAGTTCCTCTACAAGCCCCATAGTATTATTACCCCCTACACCAAGTACCAACGGTAACCTTCCTGAATTGGCCTCCTCTACGGTATCCATGACAAGCTGCTTTTCTGCCTTGGTCAATGTTACGGATTCTGCAGTGGTTCCCAAAACCACTAAATAATCTATATTTCGTTCAATATTATAGGCTACTACTTGTTTCAGAGCTGCCACATCTATTGTTCCATCTTCCTTAAAAGGCGTAATCAACGCAACGCCTGCTCCTTGTAATTCTTTCATAACTAAATCTCCTTAAAAATGCCTAAGTATTTTTTCAGCTCTTTTTTAAATATCTGAAAATCCTTTAAAGGCGTATCAATAATTAAATCGTTGTACAATGGGCCTACTTCTTTAAACCCAACTTTTAATCTCGCTTTTGTTTTTACCGTCATCAAGTTCAACAAAAGACTATCTTCATCATAATAATTTACCAAAAGGTCATACTCCCTTCCCAAAAACTCATGGGCATAACTATTGGCTATTTCTCCGTTCCACCCTAAATCCTTATCTGAAAATACAGGTGTAGCATAGGGAGAATTTTTATCATATAATCGCTTGTATCCTATAATTTTAACTGCATTTGGACGCAAAGAAAATTCTTCCTGAAACTGAAAAAACACTTCAGATTTTTGAAACCTATCCAAATCAACAATACAACCTAAAGAACGTATTCCTTTTTTCTCTCGTGTTACCACTACAGGCTTAACCGATAATTGTTTTAATAATTTTCGACCAGATTTCTGTTTGAACTTGTCCTTAATAACTTTTAAAAACATGTATTTTTACATTTACACAAATGTAAATAATATCCCTGCAATTATATGGCGAAGTTAAAACACTTTGGTTATTTAAAAATAAAACACTTTGTTGTATTTATAACAATTAGCGTTGTCTTATCTTGTAAGAATGAAAAATTAAACCTTGAACATATTGAAGGAAATAGGGTTAGCGTAGATAGCAGTTCTCTGGAAGTTGATTCAATACAAAAATTTATAAAGCCCTATCATGATAGAATTGAGGAAATCTTGAATGAACCTCTGGCCTATTCCCCTAAAACCATTACAAAAACAGATGGGCAATACAACACTACAGCCGGAAATTTAATGGCAGATATTGTTTTGCAACAAACCAATCCCGTTTTTAAAAAACGAACCGGTAATGATCTTGATTTTGTTCTTTTAAATCACGGCGGTATACGCGCTACCATTTCAAAAGGAAATGTAACGGCCAGAACTGCCTATGAGGTTATGCCATTTGAAAATACGGTAGTTGTGGCAGAATTAAAGGGTACTACTATTTCAAAAATGCTAGATTACCTGATAAAGGCCAAACGTGCCCACCCACTTGCCGGAGTAGAATTAGCATTAAACAAGGATGGTTCCGTTAAAAGTTTCAGCATTGGTGGAGCTGCTTTAGATTTGGACAGAAATTATTTTGTAGCAACCTCTAACTATCTAATTACAGGTGGAGACAATATGAATTTTTTTAAGGAATATGTCAGTATTACCGAAACCGGATATAAAATACGAAATGCCATGATCGATTATTTTACAAAGGTCGATACTTTGGCGCCTAGAATAGACTCAAGATTTTATCAACTACAGTAAATGAAAAGAAGAACGTTTATTAAAAATACCGCAGCATCTTCCGGGTTATTGACTTTGGGCGGACTTGGATTGAATGGGTGTGCTTCCTCTTCCAATAAACATATTACCATACTTCATACCAATGACGTGCATAGCCATATAGATGCTTTCCCAAAAAAACATGCGGAGTTTCCCGGTCTCGGTGGTTTGGCTCGTAGAGCGGGACTGGTACAACGCATTAGAAAAGAAAATCCCAATACATTATTATTGGATGCCGGCGATATTTTTCAAGGCACTCCGTATTTTAATTTTTACGGGGGAGAATTGGAATTTAAATTGATGAGCAAGCTCAACTATGATGGGGCAACATTAGGAAACCATGATTTTGACAACGGTATAGACGGACTACTGGCACAAATGCCTCATGCTAAATTCGATTTTATAACGGCCAATTATGATTTTACGAATACACCGCTACACGGACTTACCAAACCCTATAAAACATATATAAAAGACGGTATTAAAATTGGCGTGTATGGTTTAGGTATTGAGCTAAACGGCTTGGTAAGCAAACAACTATACCAAGAAACCAAGTATTTGGACCCTTTTGAGCTAGCGTTGGATACAGAACAGCGCTTAAAAAAAGACGAGCAGTGTAATTTAATAATCTGCCTATCCCATTTAGGTTATGAATATTCGTCCCCCAATAAACCCGATGATTTAAAACTGGCCAAACGAACAAAATACACCGATTTAATTATAGGTGGCCATACCCATACATTCTTGGAAAAACCCACTTTGGTGAGCAACGCCAATGATAGAGATATCTTAGTTAATCAAGTAGGTTGTTTTGGGGTTTACCTTGGTAGAATTGATTTTCATTTTAATTCCGAAAGCAATGCAGCTTCAGGCTACACAATAAAAGTCTAATTTTATAACCATGTGCCAATTATTACGAACAAACTCTACGAATCCGGAATTTATAACCTTGGTTTCCCTATTGGATGCCGACCTTGCTCAACGCGATGGTAAGGACCACAGTTTTTATGCACAATTCAACGGTATTACCCATTTAAATCATGTCATTGTTCTATACCAGAACAACACACCTGTAGCTTGTGGTGCTATTAAAGAATATAATGACACTACCGTGGAGGTAAAACGTATGTTCGTACAACCTGAACATCGGGGCAAAGGTTACGCTTCAAAAGTCTTAGTAGCACTTGAAAATTGGTCCAAAGAGTTGGGACATAAATCTACAATTCTTGAAACCGGTTTGCGGCAGCCAGAGGCCATTGCACTCTATAAAAAGAACGGATATGAAATCATTGACAATTATCCGCCCTATGTGGGAATTGAAAATAGCGTTTGCTTTAAAAAAGACTTATAAACAAAACATTATATCGTCATCTACGGTGATATTATTTTGCGCTATGCCAAAACACTGACCAATCTATTGGTTTTTATTAGTGTATTAAGTACATTTAAATTTTATTTTGTTTATGAGAAAGATTCTATTGACTGTTTTGTTACTACCAAAGCTATTGTTATCCCAATTTCAAATTGTTGATAAGGAAATTGATAATGAGCTTTATTTTCCTATCGTGTCTACGAGAATGTCCACGGCAATTTATCAGGATGACAATGATTTTCCGGTCGTAAAAAAATCCATCCATCTTTTTGCAGATGATATGCAACGCATTACGGATCAACGACCTTCTATTATTTCCGATATCAAAAAAAATAAGGGTAATATAATACTCATTGGCACCCTTGGCCATAACAAACCTATTGATGATTTGGTCAAGACCAAAAAATTAAATGTATCCGCAATTAAAGGCCAGTCAGAAAGATTTATCATACAAACCTTAGAAAATCCCTTTAGAAAAAATCAAGACGTACTCGTCATTGTGGGCAGTGATAAACGTGGTACAGCTTATGGCACATTCAGTCTTTCCGAGGCTATGGGAGTTTCCCCATGGTACTATTGGGCCGATGTACCTGTGGAAAAGAAAAAAGAAATACACCTTAAGAACCTCAACTATACTTCTAAAGCACCCTCTGTAAAGTTTAGAGGTATTTTCTTGAACGATGAAGACTGGGGACTACTACCGTGGGCCGCAAAGAAAATGGATTCGGATATTCAAAATATTGGTCCAAACACCTATGAAAAAGTTTTTGAACTTGTATTGCGCCTAAAAGGAAACATGGTAGCACCCGCTATGCACGAGGTTACAAAAGCATTCTATACCGTTCCTGGAAATATGGAGATGGCAGATTCCTATGGTATTATGATAACGACCGCACATTGCGAACCCCTACTCTACAACAATGCTACGGAATGGAATAAAAATACCCAGGGAGAATGGAACTATGTTACCAACAAAAAAGAAATTAACCGTGTGCTTGATGAACGTGTAAAGGAGGCCAAGGAAAAAGAAAACATTTACACCATTGCCTTACGCGGTATGCATGATGAAGGCATGTCCGGTGGTTCTGATGAAGAAAAATTTAGAATGTTAGATGAAGCCATTAAGGACCAACGTGCTATTTTGACCAAATACATGAACGATCCTATTGTAGATGTTCCTCAAATATTTGTACCCTACAAAGAAGTCTTGGGACTGTACGAAAAAGGTCTTGAAGTACCGGAGGACATCATAATTGTTTGGCCAGATGACAATTATGGTTACATTAAAAAAGTTAGTAACAAAGAAGAACAAAAACGCTCTGGTGGTGCAGGTGTATACTACCATATATCCTATTTAGGTTGGCCAAATGATTATCTATGGCTAAACACTACCCCACCGGCACTTATGTATACAGAAATGCAAAAAGCTTATTCCTTGGGGGCAGATAAGTATTGGTTACTAAATGTTGGGGATATTAAACCCGGGGAATTGGGTATGCAACTGTTCATGGATATGGCATGGGATTTTGACCGCTTTTCTTTTGATAATATAAACGACTATCAAATAGAAAAGTTGACAGAAATCTTTGGTGAGTCTTACAGAAAAGACCTTGAATATATTTTAGACCGTTATTATTATCACGGATTTACCCGAAAACCGGAATATATGACGGGCGATTGGAAATGGAACAGCTTATATTCCAAAGAAAATGTAAAGGATACGGAATTTTCTTTTATTAACTACAAAGAAGCGGAAACCCGATTAGCCGAATATGCTAAAATTGCTCATATGGCATCGGAAATTTTAAATGAACTTCCTCAAGAAAAGAAAGCCGCTTTTTATGAAATGGTGTACTACCCCGTTAAAGGAGCTTCACTTTATAATCATGAAATGCTAGTAGCACAGAAAAATAGGTGGTACGCCAAGCAAAAAAGAGCCATTACCAATGAACTGGCGGCAGAAGTTACGGCATATCATGATTCCCTAGCAGAAATTACAAAAACCTATAACACCTTACTGGATGGGAAATGGAACGGAATGATGACCGCTCCGGGTTTCTTACCGGAAGTTCAAGTTTCCCCAACCCAAGAAATTGAAATACCCCAATCTGGACCCTTGGGCATTTTTGTTGAAGGAAATTCAAATGAAGGTATGGAGTTAACGCTTCCTCATTTTAGCAATTTAAAGGACCAATCACATTTTATAGAAGTATTTAACACAGGTAGCGAGCCTATGGAATATTCTATTAAGACTAGCGCTCCGTGGATAATGGTAGATAAACGCAAAGGGCGTATACAAACACAAGATAGAATTCATGTTACTATCAATTGGGAGGCGTTGCCTGTTGGACAACATGATGGAAAAATTACAGTACAATCTTCACCCAAAAATGTAAGCATAAACGTAATTGCAAATAAAGAAAGTTATCCAAACAGCAGCGCAATGTATGTACCCATTGATGGGGTAATTAGCATCAACCCTGCAAATTTTCATAGAAAAATAGAAAATAGCGGTATTCAATTTCAAAAAATTAAAGGGCTGGGGTATTCTAATGAAGCCTTACAATTGGGCAGCGCTACCTTAGATGAAGGGCACGGTTCTTTTGTGGCCTATGATTTTTTTATTGATGAGCCCGGGGAAGTAACCATCAACACTTATATGCTGCCCTTATTTGCAAAGGATAAAGAACATGGAACTGGCTATGGTATTCAGATAGATAACGAAAAAATGGTGGAGCAATCCAATTTTGTAAAGGAATATTCCCAAGAATGGGCCAAGAATATAATGAGAAATAGCGCTATGAATTCGGTAAGCGTTCATATTGATACCCCTGGAAAACATACCTTAAAAATATATGTTGTTGACCCTGGTATGGTGGTGCAAAAAATAGTTTTGGATGTTGGCGGATTAAAAAGTTCTTATTTGGGTCCCAATACGATGACCATAGACAATTTAAAGATGAAATAGCACTATACGAGCAAATCAAAAGGCTTTTATAACTTATTAGTTATCAATTTTTTAAAACTAAATAGCCCTAATTTGTGTTGTTATTTTTTACTAAATTTATCTAGCATCAATTTAAAAACAACTTCCATGACCAGCTTCGCTAAATTCAATTCCGCTATTTTATCATCCCTGTTAATCCTCTTATGTTTTAGCTCCGGTTTTTCACAAACCGAAATTTCATTCCCTGTTGAGGTAGGTGTCAAGCCTGAAAGTATTACCAAAGGTTTTCAAGGTAACTATTATGTTACTTTAATGAAAGGGAACGAAGAGGGTGATGGTGCCGTGGCAGAGATTTCTAAAGCAGGCGTAACAACATTTGCTGAGGGTTTTAATGAACCAAAGGGAATTGTCTTTCTTAATGATCATTTATATTTTTCCGATGTTACACGTATTTGGAAAGTTGACGATGAAGGAAACAAAAGTATATTCGTGGATAAGGCGGATTTTCCCGAAGAGGTACTATACTTAAACGATGTGGCTGTAGATGCTACAAGTAAGGGTATATATGTAGCCGATATGGGCGCTACGCAATATATGCGCAACGAAAATAATGAGCTTTGGCCTTTGGACAGTAAGGAAGCCAAACAGATACCTTCATTGGGCCGTATCTACCATATTGATCTACAGGGTAACATTACCATTGCACAGGATACAAATTCCCTAATGCCCAACCCTAATGGTGTAGGCATTGACAATGATGGTAATCTTATGGTCGGGGCGTTTTTTAAGGGAAATTTTTTGATCACACGTGAAGGTGAGCTAACGCCGCTAAAAGGAGGATTTAGAGGTGCCGATGCTGTAGAACAGGATAGTATGGGTAATTATTACATAAGCAGCTGGGCGTTGGGCACGGTATGGAAAATTGATGGTAAAACAGAGGAATCTACTATATTAAAAGATGGATTGGAATCTGCTGCCGATTTCTATTTGGAAGAGGATAAGGGGAGATTGTTATTACCAGATATGATGGCCGGTAAAATTCATTCGGTCAACATTACTAATTAACGGCTAATGATTATTGCTGTTTTCATTGGTATTATAAAAAGATATAGGTTTACATTCGCTTTTTAAAACCAAGTCCCTCCATTGCCAATGATAGATTTTTTAAACCAACAAGTATCAATAATATTGGTTATTGGTCTAGTTTTCATATTACTTTGTATTTCAGGTATATACTTCCGTCTGTTTCTAAGATTACGTAAAGCTCAACTAGACAATGACAGTGTTCTTGCAACAACTAAAACGGACTCCCACAATATCGCTTTTGGCTATGCATTGGAATGGTTAGAAAATTCAAAAAAAGCGATAGTACATAAACGTACATTGCCTGCCAATGAACGTAATGCGCTAGCAAGTGAAATAACCAAAAGACAACAATTGGTCGATTCATTTGAAAAACAACCTAGTACTGAGCATGTTTCTACTGAACAATTAAAGGGCACTTACCATATTCTAGGTTTTAACCAAAATAAAGAAGCAAGTAGGTATTCAGGATATTTACATGTAACTACTACCGGAACACACCGGGTTAATGCAGAATGGATTATAGATGGTGAACAGACCCAATTAGGAACAGGTTTTTATCATAACAATATTTTAGTAATTAATTTTTCTTACGAAGGAGATGCGCGCAAAATATATAAGGGCGTTGTGGTATACCGGGTAATCAATAAAAATATCTTAAACGGATTTTGGTCTGAAAAACATGGCAATGATGCCTATTTGGGTATTGAAGAATGCCGCAGATTAAACAAGTCTGAAACTCTTTTTAATACAGCACAACTGAATTAGATAATGCCACTTTGTTATTATTTTAATAACCTGGCCTTGTCACAAAACCCAGTAAAGATTCATTTTTTATCTAATATAAATTCCACTAATACCTGCAGCTCCTCATTCAACGAAATATCTGGATAGTTCCTATTTGCCAATCTATACCAATATCCCGCATTAAAACGGTCTCCCTCTTTTCTGTGAAGGTAGGCATGCATCCAACTTCCTAATGAGTTATGTAGCTCCTGTGCAATATTATGTGCAGCTTCCCAATTTCCTTTTGCATCAAACCACATGGCTTTTAAGGCTTCTGGCCATTGTTTTGGGGGTTGGGACATTTGTAATGTCCTCTCAAACTCCGTATAGTTTTGTGGAATCATGTTGTAACTCTTTTTACTAATTTACCCACCGTTAATCCTTGACCTATTATTGAAAATACCACCACAATATAGGTGATGACCAAAAAAACATCTCTATGCATTGCATCCGTTAGTCCTAAGGCCAAGGCAATAGATATACCGCCCCTTAATCCACCCCAGGTCATAACCAAATTGGTCCTAGGTACAAAATCCAATTTTTTCTCAAAAAATTTAATGGGCATCAATAACGATAAATACCTACAGAGTAATACCAGTGGTATGGCCATTAAACCGGCTATGATATAATCCATTTTAAACGATAGCACCAACATTTCCATTCCGATCAAAACAAATAACAAGGTGTTCAAAAGTATATCTAACAATTCCCAAAACTTGTCTACATAGGTTTCGGTTGTTTTGGACATTGCCGAGTTACGCACCGTATCATTTCCTACTACCAAACCGGCCGCCACCATGGCCAAGGGTGCGGATAAATGAAATTTCTGTGCCACCAAGGTACCCACCATTACCGTAGCCAAGGTGATGATAACCTCAATATCATAATCATCTATAGATCTCATTAACTTGTACGTTCCCCAACCCAGGGCAAGACCTAACGCCAAACCGCCAATTACCTCAACCCCAAAAAGCTCTAAAATTTCTAAGGGGGAAACTGCTACCTCAGTAGAAGATGCCAGTTGAAATATGGTAAGAAATACTACGACACCTACTCCGTCATTGAACAATGATTCTCCCACTATCTTGGTTTCCAACTTTTTTGGGGCTCCTGCTTTTTTTAAGATCCCCAATACCGCAATAGGATCCGTTGGTGAAATTAAAGAACCAAACAGCAGGCAGTATATAAATGCAATATTCATACCTAATAGCTGAAGCAGATAATACATACTGGTACCTACTAGAAATGTAGAAACCAAAACACCTAAGGTAGAGAATACCAAAATTGGCCAACGCTGAACCTTTAATTGCTCAAAATTAGTGTGCAATGCACCGGCAAACAGCAAAAAACTTAACATGATATCCAATAAAACAGATTTAAAATCTATCTGTGTAATAATGTACCGTTCCGCATTAATTAACGTATCGTCCACGTATCCGATAACAAATACCACCAAGGTAAATACAATGGTAATCAACATTAAACCAATACTGTTGGGCAACTTTAAAAATCTTGCATTGATATAACCAAAAATGGCCGATAGAAATACTAGTACCGATGTTATTGTGAAAATATCCATATTCATATTTAAGTTAACATGTTTAAAAATTCCTGTTCGCTAATAATGGGAACACCCAATTTTTCAGCTTTATTACGTTTACTAGGGCCCATTTTATCCCCGGCTACCAAGTATGTGGTCTTAGAAGATATAGATGACCCTACTTTACCACCATTATCCTCTATTTTCTTTTTAAGTTCATCTCTGCTCAATTGTTCAAATACACCAGAAACCACAAAAGTACTGCCTTCCAATATTGTAGTCTGATTTTGTAACTTTTCTGCTGAAATAGACATTTGCACCCCATAACTCCTTAATCGTTCAATAGCATTGATGTTCTTTTCGTTGGAAAAAAAGTCGATTACACTTTCGGCTATTCGCTCCCCTATTTCATCTACAGCAATTAAATGCTCCAAGGGCGCTTCTTTTAAAGCATCTATATTTTTATAGGCCTTTGCCAACTTTTTAGCAACGGTTTCCCCTACATAACGTATACCCAGCGCAAAGAGTACCCGCTCAAAAGGTACTTGTACAGAATCCGCAACGCCTTTGACCAAGTTCTCGGCAGATTTATCGGCCATACGTTCCAATGGTAAAATATCCTCCTTTGTCAATTTATATAAATCCGCATAGTCATTAATCAGTCCTTCCTTGAACAACAACTCTACCGTTTCACCGCCCAATCCTTCAATATCCATAGCCTTTCGTGATATAAAGTGTTGTATACGTCCGGTTATTTGAGGCGGACAACCGTATTCATTGGGGCAATAATGTTTGGCATCACCCGCAGTACGTGTTAATGGGGTTCCGCACTCCGGACATTCCTGAATATATTCCGTTGGGTTTGAATCTGCCGGTCTTTTGGTTAGGTCTACCGCAATGATCTTGGGTATAATCTCCCCTCCTTTTTCAACAAAAACGGTATCGCCTACACGAACATCCAATTTCTCAATTTGGTCCGCATTATGTAAGGATGCCCTTTTTACGGTAGTTCCTGCCAACAATACCGGTGTTAAATTGGCAACGGGCGTAATGGCTCCCGTACGCCCTACTTGATATGTTATTTCGTTTAGAGTAGTAAAGACTTGCTCCGCCTTAAACTTATAGGCCATGGCCCATCTTGGCGCTTTTGCAGTATACCCTAATTCCTCTTGATGTTGCAAGCTGTTGACCTTGACCACCACCCCATCCGTTTCATAAGGCAGCTCATGACGTTTACCGTCCCATTCCTCTATAAATGTCATGACCTCCTCCGTTGTCTTACACAATTTGGCTACCGTAGGTACTTTAAAGCCCCATTGCCTAGCCTTTTCCAACATTTGAAACTGCGTATCAATATTTAAATTTCTTCCTACAATACTATACAATAAACATTCTAACGGCCGTTGTGCAACTATGCTGCTATCTTGTAGTTTTAAGCTACCGGATGCAGTATTCCTAGGATTCATGTAAGGTTCTTCCCCTTTGGCCACCCGTTCTTCGTTCATTTTTAAGAAACCATCAAAGGGCAATACAATTTCGCCCCTAATATCAAACTTTTCTGGGTAATCTCCTTTTAACTGTAATGGTACGGATTTTATGGTTTTTATATTATTGGTGACATCATCTCCCTGTATACCATCACCACGAGTAACGGCTTTTACCAATTTTCCTTTTTCATAGGTGATACTTATAGATGCACCATCGTATTTTAACTCACAAGTAAAAGTTACAGGAACATCTCCCAGATTACGCTGAATACGCTTTTCCCAATCCTCTAAATCTTCCTTGGAATAGGAATTGTCCAAAGAGTACATACGGTGTTCATGAACTACGGTCTCAAAATTTTTGGTAATCATACCACCCACTCTTAAGGATGGAGAGCTGGAATCATAAAATTCAGGATGCTTTGCTTCCAATTCCTGCAGTTCCTTAAGTTTCATATCAAATTCAAAATCCGATATGGTAGGATTGTCCAAAACATAATAATTGTAATTATGCTCACGTAGCTCTTTTCGTAATTCTAATATTCTCGCTTCCATGTACTTATAGTTGCTCTTTACTGATCCATTTATATGTAGGAATCGGTTGTTAACCTTTTACTTCTCAAAAAAACTCTCCATACCCCCTAATTCCAAACTATTTTTTAACTCTTCTATATTCTTAAACACAACCCCTACCACTACCGTAAAAGACCAAAATACTACTCATTTAGTATTCCCTTTAGCATTCTATCATTCCCATACAGGTCCTTACGTAATTCTACAGTATTAAAGTTAGATTTATACAATAATTGCTTTGTTTCCTCACCTAAATACTGATTTATTTCTAAATACAAACTACCATTCTTATGTAATTGCTTGGTGGCAAAGTCTACAATGGCCTTGTAAAATTTTAACGGATTTTCATCTGGAACAAATAATGCCAGTCCAGGTTCATTATTCAATACATTATTGCGCATATTGGTTTTCTCCAGCTCTCTTACATAGGGTGGATTAGAAACAATAACATCATAACTTTGTTCACCTTCTCCTTGACTCCCTAACATATCCGCTTCACGAAAATCTACTTGTACACCAAGCGTCTCTGCGTTTTCTTTTGCAATGGATAAAGCTTGAGGGGAGATATCCAATGCCGTTATATAAGCGTTGGGCAAATGTTTGGCCAATGAAATGGGTATACATCCACTACCCGTTCCCATATCCAAAATCTTTATGGACTTACCAACATCTGCTATATCATCCAAAATCCAACGTACCAATTCCTCGGTTTCAGGTCTGGGTATCAGCACATGTTCGTTCACCTTAAATTCCAAATCCATAAAATGGGCAACCCCGGTAATATATTGAATAGGCTTCTCTTGTTTTAGCTCAGCTAACGCATGAAACAAAATTGTTTCTTTATTTTTGTCTATAACCAAATTAGGCTGTATAGCTAGTACAAACCGCTCTAACTTAAAATAGTGTTCAATGAGCACATAGAAAAAACTAGCGACTTCATCCTTACCATAAATAGGATTTAGCTCTACATGAAATATGTTCTTTATTTCCCGTAATAACACAATTAAAGGTTTTTAAGCATGAAAACGGGACAAGAATAATGGCCAGTATCTCCCATTCTAGCATCAATATATTTAAACCCCATTTTCTTATATAGTTTTTGTGCTGCCTCCATATAGGGCATAGTTTCCAAATAGCAGGATTCAAAACCATATGCCTTGGCTCGTTCCAAACAAACAGAAATCATTTTATGACCTATACCCTTTCCTCTAGCAGATTCCAAGAAGTACATTTTCTGAAGTTCGCATACATTGCCTTCATAATTGTCCAATTGGGCAATACCGGCACATCCTAAAATTGCTCCCTTTTCCTCTACTACAAAATAAGTAGCCTTAGGTCTGTCATAATGCTGGTACATTTGATCTAATGAAGGGTCCTCATATGCAGTACCCACCTTTGGAACTCCCAAATCTATCAGCACTTGCCTAACTACCTTTGCAACTTTGGCATTATCCTCTTTTTTGATTTCCCTGATGACAACATTTTCCATGGTAAAAAGACAATAGGTATTAAAGTACTATTTTTGATCCGTGAAGATACGTGATATGCACAAAAAGGTAAAGTTTGATGTCTAATAATAATGCTAAGCCAAGTAAAAAAGCATCCCCATTATTGGATTCGCCATCCGATGATGAAAAATTTATGTTGCGATGCATACAAATAGCAAAAAACGGACTTGGCACTACAGCTCCCAACCCCATGGTTGGTGCCGTTATAGTACATGAGGGAGAAATTATTGGGGAAGGGTATACCAGTAGATACGGAGGACCTCATGCAGAGGTCAATGCCGTAAATTCCGTAGAAGACCAATCACTTTTAAAAAATGCCACGATATATGTAACCTTGGAACCTTGCTCCCACTATGGAAAAACACCGCCCTGTGCAGATCTGCTCATTAAAGTAGGAATTGCAAGAGTAGTCATTGGGTTATTGGATCCTCATGAAAAGGTAGCCGGTAATGGAATAAAGAAATTAAAAGAAGCGGGATGTACCGTAGAAGTCGGTGTCCTAGAAAACGAATGTAAAGAACACCACAAACGCTTTTTAACCAACTGCATAAAGAAAAGACCGTATATTATTTTAAAATGGGCGGAGACGGCAGACGGTTTTATAGCACCGGACCTGGAGCAACGAAGCAAAACAAAGGAACCTTTTTGGATAACCAACACTCGTTCAAGGCAATTAGTCCATAAATGGCGGAGTGAAGAACCCGGCATCCTTGTAGGCACCAATACCGTAATGGCAGACAACCCTAAACTGAATGTAAGAGACTGGACCGGAAAACAACCCACACGCATTGTTCTTGATAAAAACTTAAAAATACCAGCAGGGTTTCACGTGTATAACGGAAAGCAACACACTATTGTTTGTACTGAAATTGAGGACGATAAACGATATAACCCAAAAGTAACTTATAACATAGTAAATTTTGAAGCAGATTTGGTGCACCAACTATGTAATATTTTATACAAAGAAAAAATACAGAGTGTCATTATAGAGGGCGGTTTAGGTACCTTGCAAAGTTTTATTGATGCAAATCTTTGGGATGAGGCCAGAGCTTTTAAAGGACCCAACAATTTTGGCAAAGGCTTGTCCGCACCAAAAATAGAAGGACAAACAGTAAAACAGATTCAAATTCTAAACGACCAACTAACCATCATAAAAAATGATTAAGAACATCATATTTGATTTTGGAGATATCTTCATAAATCTAAACAAACAAGCACCTTTATTGGAAATGGCAAAATTTGGATTTACGGAATTGACTCCTGAATTAGACACTATTTTCAAGGATTATGAAATGGGACTAATGAGTTCTAAAACGTTTCTGCTTAGTCTACAATCCGTTTTCCCAACTGCAAGCATAGAACAAATTAAAGATGCTTGGAATTCCATCATTTTGGATTTTCCTGAAAATCGCCTAAAGTTTATTGAGGAACTACGTCAAGAAAACAACTATAGACTATTTCTGTTGAGCAATACCAATGACCTACATATTGAAAAGGTCATATCCTCTATGGGCATTGATCGCTTTAACAGATTCAAAGCTTGTTTTGAAGTGTTTTACCTTTCACAGGAAATGAAAATGCGAAAACCAAATGCGGATATTTATGAGTACGTATTAAAACAAAATAACTTGAAGGCCAATGAGACCTTTTTTGTGGACGATACCAAGGAAAATACGGATAGCGCCGCCAAATTGGGAATTCATTGTTGGAATTTACAAGTGGACAAAGAAGACATTCAAGAAATTACAAGGCATCTATAAATGATTCACTTAGCGCTAAGTATTCTATTTTCCAGCTTGATTTTTGTTGTATTTAAGCTTTATGCCAAATACGGGGTTCAGACCCTTTTTGCCATTATCGTAAATTATGCCGTGGCCTGTGTTGTTGGCCTTTTTAATTATGAAGGCTCTATTAAGCTAATCAATGTTCCGCAAAGATCGTGGTTCTGGGGCAGCCTTTTTCTAGGTCTGTTATTCATACTTATATTTAATTTAATGGCTGCAACTTCTCAAAAATTAGGAGTGTCCGTAGCATCTGTAGCCACTAAAATGTCATTGACCATCCCTGTGCTTTTTGGAGTCTTCCATTATAAGGAAATTCTTGGCATATTGGAGATTACAGGGATCATCCTAGCATTGTTGGCGGTTTATTTTGCATCTTTAAAAGAACAGAAAATTAAAGCTAACAAATGGGCATTTGCCTTGCCTATAATGGTATTTCTTGGTTCTGGCATTATAGATACCAGTATTAAATATTTTCAAGATGCCCATATGCAAGAAGTAGAATATGCCTTATTTTCAGCCACCGTATTTGGTTCTGCAGGTATTATAGGATTATTTTTTGTTGGCTTTAAATCCACCAAAATCCCTATAAAATTCAACCTTAAAAATATCATTGGTGGTATTTGTCTAGGCATCCCCAACTACTTTTCCATTTATTATCTATTAAAGGCTTTACAACATCCTACTTGGAACAGTGCCTCTATATTTACCATTAACAATGTGGCCATAGTCATGTTTTCTACCCTTTTGGGCATTGTTCTGTTCAAGGAAAAATTGACTTCTAAAAATTGGTTAGGTATTGGTCTAGCCATATGTAGCATAGTAATGGTGGCCTTTGGACAACAACTAATGCTATTATTATAAACATACTGTTCAACGATTTTATGGATTCTTACAGAACGATATCAAAACCTACGGAACCTATTCTTTTTAAAGAAAAAAAGAGTAAGTTTTTTGGGTATTGCTTTCCGGTTTCCAATGAAGAGGAAGTTAAAGCGTATATAGAGTTGCTAAGAAAAGAATACCCTACGGCCAACCATGTCTGTTACGCATGGCAACTTGGTATTACTACTAAATCTTACCGTGCCAATGATGACGGAGAACCCAACAACTCTGCTGGCATGCCTATTTACGGACAAATACAATCCTTTGACGTAACCAATACCTTAGTTGCCGTTGTCCGTATTTTTGGAGGAACCAAACTAGGCGTTGGCGGACTAATTACAGCCTACAAAGAATCTGCAAAACTGGCATTGGAAAATGCCACCATTCTAACCAAAATTATTAAAAAGCAGTTTAAAATTGAATTTGAATATGCGGAAATGGATGTTGTAATGCGCTTAATAAAAAAACATCAACTTCAGATTATTTCCCAAGAATTGCATTTAACGTGTATTATGATTGTATCTGTTAAAAGAAGTGATTTTAAACGCATTCTGGACCTTTTTAAAGCACAACATAAATTAAAGATCAGCACTAAAGATTAGCGATCAATAATTCAATTTTTTCAATAACTCCTCAGGACACCTAGTAGGTCTTTTTCGTTTAGAATCCATAAATACCAAAACCGTATTAGCTGTAGCCAGTAGGTCACCTGCTTCATTGGTTATTTCATAGTCAAATTCTATTCTGACTACGGGTTTTTTATTCAAAATGACCTTTACCGTAATCAAGTCATCATACAAAGCAGGTTTTAAATAGTTAATGGACAAGCTTATAACAGGAAGCATAATACCCTCTTCTTCCATTTTTTTGTAGGAAATTCCCAACAACCTTAACCACTCTACCCTGGCCATCTCTAAATATTGTGCATAGTTGCCATGATAGACAACGCCCATTTGGTCGGTTTCACTATATCTTATTCTAAAAGAAATTTGATTTGATCGCATTTAATTGGAGTAAAAAGTATATATTTAAAAGCTCCCCGTAAGGGCAAACGAACATGAGAAAAAAAAAGGTGATAATCAATGATAATCGATTTTTTTTTTAAATAAATTGTTCACATATTTGCCCAAGTTGAATGAGAACCTTGATTGAATTTTTTCAATCACTTTTAGCTAAGTGCTAACCTTAAAAAGTGAAGATTTTATT